>NZ_JCBANT010000040.1:0-623 GCF_059816125.1 Arthrobacter sp. 001422645
AGCTTGCGGCCCTGCGTGATGACATCCAGCGACCGCTCGTAGCGGAAGGCCGGACGGATGCGCTTGAAGATCCGGGGAACGGTCTCGACGTTGTGGGCGAACACTTCGGGCTTGGAGTCGCAGATCGCCTCGATGTGCTCCGGTTTGCCGGAGAAGTCGGGGATCAGGAGTTCGACGCCGGTTCCCGGGTTGAGTTCGTGGATCTTGCGGACCGTTTCGGCGTAGAGCCAGACGCCCTCGTCCGCGAGGTCATCGCGGGCCACCCCGGTGACAGTGGCGTAGCGGAGCTGCATCGCCTGGACCGACCGGGCCACCTTGGTGGGTTCGAAAACGTCCACGGGAGAGGGCTTACCGGTGTCGATCTGGCAGAAGTCGCAGCGGCGGGTGCATTCGGAGCCGCCGATCAGGAAGGTGGCTTCCTTGTCTTCCCAGCACTCGAAGATATTGGGGCAGCCCGCCTCTTCACACACAGTGTGGAGGCCTTCCTTCTTGACGAGGTTCTTGAGTTGCACGAACTCGGGACCCATCTGGACCTTGGCCTTGATCCAATCCGGCTTGCGTTCCACCGGGGTGGCCGCATTGCGCTGCTCGATACGCAGCATTTTCCGGCCTTCTGGTGCCAG
>NZ_JCBANT010000041.1:0-592 GCF_059816125.1 Arthrobacter sp. 001422645
GTGGAGCTGAGGGGACTCGAACCCCTGACCCCCTGCATGCCATGCAGGTGCGCTACCAGCTGCGCCACAGCCCCGAACTTGCTGGGGAAACTTTCCGACTAAGGACTGTTTTCCCTGAAGCAACCTGTTTATCTTAAACCACATTTCCGGTTCACGCGAATCGGCACGCCCTCCCGTGGCAAATGTTCCGGCAGAGCGTCACTTTCCGGGCCGAGGCAACGCTGGGTCGGAGCGAAGGGCGCTGCTGGCAGCAGTTTCCGGGCCGACGCAACGCTGGCCCGGAACGAAGGTAGCTGCCGGCAGTCACCGGCGCCGTCGCCAGTGCGCGGGCAGATCAGGGCGAGTGCGCGACGCCGATCCGCCCTGATCTGCCCGCGCGTCGGCACATGCCCGCAAAACCTGCACGCACACCCGGGTTGGCGGCAAAATGTGTGTTTGAGATTGGCCGCTCACCTCAATACCCGCAAATCCGCACAAAAAAACCCGCCGGAATCTTTCGATTCCGGCGGGTTATCCGGTGGAGCTGAGGGGACTCGAACCCCTGACCCCCTGCATGCCATGCAGGTGCGCTACCAGCTGCGCCACAGCCCCG
>NZ_JCBANT010000042.1:0-545 GCF_059816125.1 Arthrobacter sp. 001422645
GCCTACCTGATGGTGGACATGGCCCACTTCGCCGGGCTCGTCGCGGCCGGGCTGCACCCCTCCCCGGTGCCGCACGCCCACGTCACCACCTCCACCACGCACAAGACCCTCGCCGGTCCGCGCGGCGGCATCATCCTCTCCAACGACGCCGACATCGCCAAGAAGATCAACTCGGCGGTCTTCCCGGGCCAGCAGGGCGGGCCGCTGGAGCACGTCATCGCCGGCAAGGCTGTGGCCTTCAAGATCGCTGCGTCCCCGGAGTTCAAGGAGCGCCAGGAACGTGTGCTGGCCGGCGCCCGGATCCTGGCCGAGCGGCTGGTCCAGCCGGACGTCACCGCGAAGGGGATCAACGTGATCTCCGGCGGCACCGACGTTCACCTGGTCCTCGTGGACCTGCGCAACTGCGAACTGAACGGTCAGCAGGCCGAGGACCGGCTCGCGGAAATCGACATCACGGTCAACCGCAACGCCGTCCCGTTCGACCCGCGCCCGCCGATGGTCACCTCAGGGCTGCGGATCGGCACCCCCGCGCTGGCCACCCGCGG
>NZ_JCBANT010000043.1:0-513 GCF_059816125.1 Arthrobacter sp. 001422645
CTCCGACCGCAGGTCATGGTCACCATCGACTACCGCGACCTCCTCGCCCGCCTCGAACACATCACCGGCGACGCCGACCTGCCCGGCACCAGCCCGGACCACACCACCGGCACGCCCTTCCAACCAGGCGCAGCGATGGCGCACACCGGCAACATGCTGTTCACCGGCCCTATCACCGCCGCCACGGTCCGGAAGATCGCCTGCGACGCGGACATCATCCCGGTCCTGCTCGGCGGCGAAGGCCGGATCCTGGACATCGGACGCGCCTCCCGCGTGTTTCCGCCCCACATCCGCAAAGCCCTCACCGCCCGCGACCAGGGCTGCGCGTTCCCCGGCTGCACCATCCCTGCCCCGTGGTGCGAAGCCCACCACATCACCTACTGGTCCCGCGGCGGACCCACCGGCACCGAGAACGGCGTACTGCTCTGTTCACACCACCACCACGTGATCCACAAAGAGCAATGGACCATCCAAATCCGCACCGGTATCCCCTGGTTCATCCCGCCCCCGCAC
>NZ_JCBANT010000044.1:0-503 GCF_059816125.1 Arthrobacter sp. 001422645
CCGGTGCGCTGGAAACCGAACATCGAGTAGAAGACGTAGATCGGGATCAGCGGCTCGCCGTGCGTGGCGTAGGACGTGCCCGCGGCGGTGAACGCCGCCACAGCCCCCGCCTCGTTGATGCCCGGGTGGATGAGCTGGCCCTGGGCCGATTCCTTATAGGCAAGGACCAGGTCCCGGTCCACCGAGAGATAGCCCTGGCCGTCCGGGTTGTAGATCTTTGCCGAGGGGAAGAACGCGTCCATACCGAAGGTACGGGATTCATCCGGGACGATCGGGACAATGCGGTGGCCGAACTTCTTGTCCCGCAGCAGGTCCTTGAGCAGGCGGACGAACGCCATGGTGGTGGCGGCCTGCTGCTTCCCGGAGCCGCGCTTGGCCACCTCATAGGTTTTGGGGTCAGGCAGCTCCACCGGGGCGTGGTCCGGCCGGCGTTCGGGGACGAAGCCGCCGAGGGCGCGGCGGCGGTCCATGAGGTACTGGATCTCGGGGGAGTCCATGCCGGG
>NZ_JCBANT010000004.1:0-229524 GCF_059816125.1 Arthrobacter sp. 001422645
CTGCACCAGCATCACCGGTGCAGGAAGTTGTAACCACAAGATTTCCCACCACCACACCCCAGGGCGTGGACGGAACGGGAGCAAGGGTTACGGCGGTCATAGCGTGGGGGAAACGCCCGGTCCCATTCCGAACCCGGAAGCTAAGACCCACAGCGCCGATGGTACTGCACCCGGGAGGGTGTGGGAGAGTAGGTCACCGCCGGAACATCATTAAGGTCGAGGACCCCCAACCACGTTGGGGGTCCTCCCGCATTTAACCCCGAAATCAACAGCGGGAACGTTGGTCAGCCCGGCGTCGTTGTGGTTCGGTAGGCTCGATGTCGACAGCCAGTTACCGCTTCCTCACAAAGGACTCCTTCATGACCGCTCGGACCATTGTCATCACCGGCGCCAGCGACGGCATCGGCGCGTCCGCCGCACGCACCCTGAGCAAACGGGGGGAGCAGGTGGTGGTGGTCGGGCGCTCCGCGGAGAAGACCCAACTGATCGCGGCAGAGATCGGTGCGGACCATTTCATCGCCGACTTCGCGGAGCTGGCCCAGGTGCGCCGGCTTGCAGCGCAGCTCAAGGAAAAGTACCCGCGAATAGACGTCCTGGCGAACAACGCCGGCGGCATTATGGGCAAGCGTGAACTCACCGTGGACGGCCACGAGAAGACCTTCCAGGTCAACCACCTGGCCCCGTTCCTGCTGACCACCGAGCTGATGGACGTCCTCACCGCCAGCAACGCCACCGTCATCAACACCTCCAGCGCCGCCAACGGATTCGGCAAACTGGACCTGTTCGACCTCGACTCGGCCCAAGGCTACTCCACCAACCGGGCGTACGGCACCGGGAAACTCGCGAATATCCTTTTCACCAGTGAGCTCCACCGTCGCTTCAGCGCCGAAGGGATCAGGACTGCGTCGTTCCACCCCGGCGTCGTAGCCACCAACTTTGCGGCGGAGTCCACCAGTCCGATGCGGCACGCCTACAAGACGATCCTCAACCGTTTCCTGCTGAGCCCCGAACAGGGCGCGGACACACTTGTGTGGCTCGCCACGGCCACGCCCGGGCAGGACTGGATCTCCGGTGCGTACTACGCCAAACGCGCGCTGGCCAAAGCCAACAAGCAGGCCTACGATGCCGAACTGGCACGGGAGCTGTGGGAGCGCAGCGCGGCCATGGTGGCGCAGGAGCTCGACAAGCTGGATCCGCGCGGCTGACCTTGTCCCGCATGGGCGGAAATCTGGGTTAGCATTTCATTGCGCCTCGCCGACACGCGGCCGAGGGCTTCTATTGGGGGAGGGCTCTCGAACGTGCGCCTGAAAAAACTGCTGATTGTCTCGCTCGCGGCCAGCGCCGTCGTGCTGAGCGGCACGGCCGTGCCGGCATCTGCCGCACCCGCGCCAAAGTCCTACAAGAACTGCACGGAGCTCAACAAGGTCTACCCGCACGGCGTGGGCCGCAAGGGCGCCAAGGACAAGACCACCGGCAAGCGGGTCACCAACTTCCGCGTGGACAACACCCTCTACGGATACAACGACGGCGGCGCGGTCCGGCACCGCGGCGAGTACGACCTCGACCGTGACAACGACGGCATCGCCTGCGAAAAGCGCTGAATCGAATGCGCACAAATGGCCCCGGCCACTGGCCGGGGCCATTTGTGCTTAAAAGTGGCCTGAGCGGGCGTCGGGGTGGCCAGGACAGGCCCTGGGTGCGCCTGTTCCCGCTATCGGTCCGCGACGATGTTCCAGCCCAATTCCTGGCTAGGGCGCACGGAGACGTCCGCGCCAGGTCGCGGTGCAACGGGCTGACACCGGGTTGCAGCGAAGTACAAGTGGGCAGGAACGTCGGGCGCGCAGCGGTGGTCGCGGAGGGTGACTGGCAGACCGGCGCCACGGCGCCCCCGCAGACGCCCCCGTGCTGTTCAGCCAAGGGCGCCGTTCCAGCCCAGTTCCTGGCGGGGGCGCACGGGGACAGCCGTGCCATGACGCGGCAGACCGGGCGTAACGACGTCCCGCCGGATCTGCGGGAGCGTCGGTGGTAATCCCGCCGGATCTGTGGGAGCGTCGGTGGTAATCCCGCCGGATCTGCGGGAGCGTCGGTGGTAATCCCGCCGGATCTGCGGGAGCGTCGGCGGTAATCCCGCCGGATCTGCGGGAGCGTCGGCGGTAATCCCGCCGGATCTGCGGGAGCGTCGCCGCCAGGCCCGCAGAACCTGCTGGAGCGACGCCGGAACTAACGCCCGGCGTCGACCTTGTCGATCGCCGTGAGCGCGCTCTCCATCGTCCCGGCCAGCTCGCTGGCCGGGGCTGGCTTGGCGAACAGGTAGCCCTGCAGGGAGTCACACCCGCGCTCCATGAGGTACCGGGCCTGCGCCGGCGTTTCGATGCCCTCGGCCGTGACCTTCAGGCCCAGGGCATGGGCGGCGTTGATCATGGTTCCGAAGAACGGGAGCTGTTCCTGGCCGGTCTTGATCATGGCCACAAAGGAGCGGTCGATCTTGACCTTGTCCAGCGGCAACTCCTTGAGCCGGCCCAGGGACGCGTAGCCGGTGCCGAAGTCGTCCATCGCGATCCGCACGCCGGCCTCCCGCAGCTGCCGCAGCTGGCGGAGCACGTCCGAGTCCGACTCGAAAAATACACTTTCGGTCAGTTCCAGCATGAGCTGGCGCGGATCCACGCCGGTGGACGCCACAATCGCAAGCACGTCGGTGGCGAAGTCGCGGTTCTGGAACTGCAGGCCCGAGACGTTCACCGCCACGCTGTACGCGGCGTCGCCGGCCAGCCAGGGCCGGATTTCGGCGCAGGCCCGGCGCATGACCTCGTCGCCGATCTCGCGGATCAGCCCGCTCTGCTCGGCCACTGGCAGGAATTGGTTGGGCGGAACCAGCCGGCCGTGCCGCTCCCACCGCGCGAACGCCTCGAACTGCACCACGGCCCCGAGCCCGGGCGACACCACGGGCTGGTAATGGACCGAGATCTGGCCCAGCTCCACCGCCTGCCGGAGCCCCGCCTGACCGTCCGCCTTGGCGGTCACAGTGTTCAGCATCTCCGGCCGGAACCGCAGCCAGGCGTTCTTGCCCCCGGTCTTCGCCGCCGTCATCGCTGCGTCGGCCTGCCGCAGCAGTTCCGCGCCGTCCAGCGTCTGGGCGGTCCTGGACGCCAGGCCCATGCTGACGCCCGGCCGGACCAGGGAGCCGCCCACGCGCAGCGGCTCGTACAGGGACTCGGAGATCCGCTTGGCCACGGCGTCGGCGTTGAGGCATTCGGTCAGGAGCACCACAAACTCGTCGCCGCCGAGCCGGGCCACAGTGTCGTGCGGCCGCACACAGTTGCGGAGCCGGCTGGCGACCTCCACCAGCAGCTCGTCCGCGGAGGAACGGCCCAGCATGTCGTTGAGGTTCTTGAAGTCATCCAGGTTCAGCAGCAACACATCCACCGGGTCCGGCCGGCGCAGCGCCGCGGCGAGCCGCTCGTTGAACAGGGTGCCGTTGGGCAGCGACGTCAGCGGATCACGCAGCACCCCGGCCCGCAGCTGGTCATCGTGCCCGGCGAACGCGGCGGGTACGGCGGCGGAGGCCGCCAGGGTACGACGGCGGTGCGCCGCGGCATCCGCGGAAGCCCCCGCGGCGCCGTGAAGTGTGCCGGCAGTCCCGGCGTCGGCCGCACTGTGGACTGCACTGCCGGAGGCCCGGACGCCGGCAGACCCCGCCGTGAGGTGCCCGGAGGGCGAAACCGTGCCGTTCCCGGAGGGCGCAACCGGGCGGTGCCCGGTGCCGCGGACCGAAAGCGCGACGGACCGCGCCGCCGGCCCCGCACCGGCGTCGGGCGGCAGCAGTGAGCAGGTGATTTCGACCGGGAGCTCGGTGCCGTCGGCGCGGCGGCCGGAACCGGCGAAAGGCTGGCGGGAACGGGGCGCGGAGGCGACCAGGCCGGCGAGGACACCATGGAAGGGTTCGCGGGAGGCCTCGGCCAGGATCAGGGACGAATCGGCGCCCAGCAGCTGGGCCCGGGAGTAGCCGAAGAGCTCCTCGGCGGCGGCGTTCAGGAAGGAGATGGCGCCGTCCGGATCGAGCAGCAGCAGCGGGTCGGGGCTGTGCTCCAGCAGTAGTTGTGCGAGTCCGGATTCCATGTGTTTTGCCTGCCCCCAAGCGACGAAAGTGAAGTGGCAGCCACCCCTTGCGGAGAACAAGGCCGGCTGCGCTCACTGAATCATATGTGGTGCGGGCGCTGCACGTGATACGCGTCATTCAGCGGCCATCTTTGTGTCGCCCCCGCGGGCCAACCAAGCGGTTTAACGGACCACGGCACCCAGCGATACAACGCCAGTCGGAACCGGCCGGCTACACCGGCAGCGGAACACCCTCCAGCGCCGCGATGGCCGCGAGGGAGCTGCGGATGCCGAGCTCGCGGCGCGATTCGGGCTGCGGACGGGAGAACAGGTAGCCCTGCAGGGCGTCGCAGCCGTGATCCATCAGGTAGCGGGCCTGCTCCGGGGTTTCGATGCCCTCGGCCGTGACCTTCAGGCCCAGGCTGCGGGCCATGTGGATCATGGAGGTCAGGATGGGCAGCTTTTCGGTCCCGGTGCGCAGCATGGAGACAAAGGACTTGTCGATCTTGACGACGTCCACGGGGAGCTCCTGCAGCCGGCCCAGCGAGGAGTAGCCGGTGCCGAAGTCGTCCAGGGCCACCCGGATCCCGGCCCCGCGCAGGGTCACCAGCTGGGTGATGACGTGGCACTGGGCGTCGAAGAAGACGCTCTCTGTCACTTCGAGCACCAGCTGGTGCGGGTCCACGCCGCTCCACGCCGCGATGTCCAGGACCCGTTCGGCGAAGTCCGGGTGCTGCAGCTGCACACCGGAAACGTTCACGGCCAAGGTCCGGCGCGGGTCCTCGGCGAGCCAGGGCTGCAGCTCGGTGCAGCTGCGCCGCAGCACTTCCGCCCCGATCTCCCGGATCAGGCCGCTGCGCTCCGCGGTCTGGATGAACTGGTCCGGCGGCATCAGCTGGCCTTCCCACTGCCAGCGGGCCAGGGCCTCGAACTGCACCACCTCCAGCTGCTCGGTGGACACCACCGGCTGGTAGTGCACGGTGATCTGCCCCAGTTCCACGGCCCGCCGCAGCCCGGCGGTCAGCTGGGTGCGCTCCAGCAGCGCCGCGAGCATCTCCGGCCGGAAATGCACGTAGCAGTTCTTGCCGGCCTCCTTCGCCGCGTACATGGCCAGGTCCGCCTGGCGCAGCAGCTCCGAGGACGTCATGGTCCCGGGGCCGCGCGAGGCCACCCCCAGGCTCAGGCCCGGCCGCATCAGGGTGCCTTCGATGGACACCGGGGCGTTCAGGGCCGCCACCACGCGCTGGGCGACGGCGTCGGAATCGTTGCAGTCCACCAGCAGGACGACGAATTCGTCCCCGCCGAGGCGCGCCACGGTGCCGTGCGGCCCAACGCAGTTCTGCAGCCGCCGCGAGACCTCCACGAGCATCTGGTCCCCGGCGTGGTGGCCCAGGACGTCGTTGACTTCCTTGAAATCGTCCAGGTCCAGCAGCAGCACGTGCACCGGCCCGGGGGTCAGCAGCGCGGCGGCCGCGCGGTCATTGAAGAGCATCCGGTTCGCCAGGCCCGTCAGCGGATCCTGGAAGGCCAGCTCCTTGAGTTTGTCCGTCTGTTCGGCGAGTTCCTCCATGGCGCGGCGGGCCTGGTCCTGGGCGCGCTGCCGCGTGGTGATGTCGCGGAAATTCCAGATCCGGCCCACGATCACGTCCGCGACCTTCTGCGGCCGGGAGTAGAGCTCCACGCTGCGGCCATCCTTGAACTCCAGCACGTCGTGGCTCTGCTTCACCCGGTCGGTGTGCAGCTCCGCGACCTTCTGCAGGAAGTAGTCCGGATTGGCCAGCTGGCGGGAGATGAAGGTGACCAGCGCCGTCGGGTCCTCCGCCGCGATCAGCTCCGGCGGCATGCCCCACATCTTGAGGTACTGGTCATTGACCCCGGTGATCTGGCCGTCGTTGGAGACCACCACAATCCCGTCGGCGGTGGTCTCCAGCGTGGCATCGAGCAGCGAAACCGCCAGCCGCCGGCCCGAGTCGGTGTCCTCCCGGTGGCTGCCGTCCCGGACGGCCACCGCCATGGCCGGGCCGCCGTCGGCCGTTACCAGCGAGCACGTGATCTCCAGCGGCAGTTCGCTGCCATCCCGACGCCGGCCTGCCGCCGCGAACGGCCGGCGGCCCGCCGCGCTGCCGCGCCCCAGCCGGCCAAAGACCCGCAGGAACCCGCCGCGCTCGTCCTCGGAGAGCAGGATGTTGTGCCCGACGCCGAGCAGCTGTTCGCGCGGATAGCCAAACAGTCGCTCGGCCGCCGAATTCACGAACGCGATGGTTCCGTCCGCGGTCAGCAGCAAGAAAGCATCGGGGCCCTGCTCGAGCAGGCTTTCTTCAATCCCAGTTCCCACGGCGTTACCGGCCCCCAAAGCGACGGATGTTGACAGACATGACGAGCAGTCCGACGGCGGCGCCGCGGACAAAGTGTTTCCTGCATCATAGGGTCCATTGCGCCTGTGTCCAGCATCACAGGGCCGGACTTTTCGCAGGTCAGCGGCGTCCGGCCACCCGGTCACCGCGGAGGGCGGCGAATGCGCCGGCGGAACGGGCGATAGCGGCGGCCAGGGCGGGCTCGGCTTCGGGGCCGGAAAACAGGAACCCCTGCAGGGAATCGCAGTCCAGGTTCATCAGGTATTCGGCCTGCGCCGCCGTCTCCACCCCCTCCGCCGTGACGGTCAGGCCCAGGCCGTGGGCCATGCTGACCATGCAGCTGAGGATCGGCAGGTTTTCGTTGCCGGTGTGGATCATAGACGTGAAGGACTGGTCGATTTTGAGCGTGTCCACGGGCAGGTCCTGGAGCCGGCCGAGGGAGGAGTAGCCGGTGCCGAAGTCATCCAGGGCCACCCGCACTCCGGCCTTGCGGAGCGCGACGAGCTGCTGGATGACGTGGCAGTCGTCGTCGAAGAACACACTCTCGGTGACCTCCAGGACCAGCTGCCGCGGATCCACCCCGCAGGATTCGGTGACGGCCAGCACCAGCTCGGCGAAGTCACCGTGCTGCAGCTGGACCCCGGAGACGTTGACGGCGAGCGACCGCGAAGAATCTTCCGCGAGCCAGGGCTTCAGCTCGGTGCAGCCCTTCAGGAGGACCTCGGTGCCGATCTCGACGATCAGCCCGCTGCGCTCCGCCGCCGGGATGAACTGCTGCGGCGGGACGGTTTCGCCGTCGCGCTCCCAGCGGGCCAGCGCCTCGACCTTGACCACAACGCCGAGCCGGGACGAGACGATCGGCTGGTAGTGCACGGCGATCTGGCCGGCGTCCACGGCCACCCGCAGCCCGGCCTCCAGCGCCGTGCGCTCCACGAGTGACTTCATCATCTCCGGCCGGAACCGCAGGTACCGGTTCTTTCCGGCAGTCTTCGCGGCGTACATGGCGACGTCGGCGCGGCGCAGCAGCTCGGAGGCGTCCACGGCGTCCTCGTTGATGGACGCCAGCCCCAGGCTCAGGCTGGGGCGCAGCATGGTCCCGTCGATCCAGAGCGGGACCCGCAGGGCTTCGACGATCCTCTTGGCCACCGCCTCGGCGTCCAGCGAGCCGACCAGGAGCACTACGAATTCGTCGCCGCCCAGGCGTGCTACAACGTCGTTCGGGCGGACACACTCGCGCAGCCGGCGGCCCACCTCGATCAGCATCTGGTCGCCGGCGTGATGGCCCAGGATGTCGTTGACTTCCTTGAAGTCGTCCAGGTCCAGGAGCAGGACGTCGACGGCAGTGCCGTACGGCCCGCACAATGCCGCCGCGAGGTGGTCGTTGAAGAGCTGGCGGTTGGACAGGCCGGTGAGCGGGTCCTTGAACGCGAGGTCCTTGAGCTGCGCGGCCTGCTCGGCGAGGTCGGCCATGGCCTGGGTGATCCGGTCCTGCGCGATCCGGGCCGGGGTCACGTCCCGGAAGCTCCAGACGCGGCCCACCACCTTGTCCGCGACCTTCTGCGGGCGGGAGTAGCGTTCGAAGGTCCGGCCGTCGCGGAAGTCCAGGACGTCATGGCTCTCCGCGGAGGGGGCGGCGTAGAGCGCGGTGACTTTCTCGACGAACTGCCCGGGATCCACCAGCTGGTCCAGGACGAAGCCCAGTACGGCCTCGTCGTCCTGGGTGGCCAGGAGCTCCCGCGGGATGCCCCACATGGAGATGAACTGGTTGTTCACGCCGGCGATCCGCCCGTCGCCGCCGACCACCAGAATGCCGTCGGCCGTGGACTCCAACGTGGCGCTGAGCAGGGACATGGCTTCGCGCAGGCCCGCGTCGGCGGCCTGCCGGTGGGAGGTGTCACGGACGGCGACTGCCATGCTGACGGGGGCGTCCTCGCTATCCTGGGCCAGCAGCGAGCAGGCCACTTCGCCCTGGAACTCGGTGCCGTCGCGCCGCAGCCCGTAGGCCTCGACCGGGTGGAAGGAGGGGGTGGTGTCGGTGTGGGGGGCGGCGGGAGAGGCGTCGGCGTCCTTGCGGAGGGCGAAGAAGATGCGCTGGAGGCCGCTGCGGAAGCCTTCGGCGAGGAGCATCCGGTGATCCCGGCCCAGGAGCTCGTCGCGGGTGTAGCCGAACATGCGTTCCGTGGCGGCGTTGACGCGGAGGATGGTGCCGTCCTCGGTGACCACCAGGAGGGCATCCGGGCTGGATTCCAGCACCGCCTCGATGCCGGGCGCCGGGTATGGGGAAGCTGTCACGCGGCAACCGCCGAGCGAATGTGAGACCACCGGTATTTCATTGAAAAGCCCTCCCCTCAGGAAATCATAGGGGTCGCACCGCCGGGCGGGGTCCAAGAAGGGATGGCGCGGCGTTTTGGGGGACGGGGTTTGGCGGGTTCAGCGGGGGGCCGGTTATCCCGGCCGGTGCCCCGCGGCGCTCAGGCCGGTGGTGATGGTTCCGGCGGTGTGCCCCCGGCCCAGGCCGCGGACCGTCCAGCCTTCCGCCTCCCAGACGGAGGCGTCCAGCACGTTGCGGGCGTCCAGGAGGGCCCGGCGCCGGCCGGTGAGAGCCCCGTGTACTCATCCCACTCGGTCAGCAGCAGCACCAGTTCCGCGCCGTCCAGCGCCTGGGCCGTGGACGGCTCGAAACGCAACTGCGGGAAGCGCAGCCACGCGTTGTTGATCGCGGCGGGGTCCGTCACGGTGACATGCGCGCCGGCCGACGCCAGCTGCAGGGCGACATCCAGGGCAGGGGAATCGCGGATGTCGTCCGTGTCCGGTTTGAAAGCCGCGCCGAGCACCGTGACACGGCGGCCGCCAAGCTGGCCGCCGCACAGTTCCCGCGCCACCGCGACCGTGCGGGAACGCTGGTCCCGGTTGATGGCATCCACCACGTCCATCCACCGGTTCACCGAGTCCACGCCCAGTCCCGCCGCCTGGACCCGGAGCGAACGGATGTCCTTGGGCAGGCAGCCGCCGCCGAACCCCAGCCCGGCGTGGAGGTACCGGCCGCCGATGCGCGGATCGAGGCCCATGGCCGCGCCCAGCTGTTTCACGTCGGCGCCCGTAGCGTCACAGAGCTCGGCCATCGCGTTGATGAAACTGAGCTTCGTGGCCAGGTACGCGTTCGACGCCGACTTGATCAGTTCCGCCGTGGCGAAGTTGCAGACCAGCCGCGGAATCCCGGCGGCCAGCAGGGGAGCGTAGACGGCGTCGAGGGCCGCGGTGAGTGCTGCGCCGGAGTCCGCTGGGCGGGTGTTGCCCGTGTTGATGGCGGGGCGAGTGAGGCCGGGGCGGGTAGCGCCGTCGTCGGAGTTGTTGGGGCGGGCGGAAGCGGGGTCCCGAGGCTCGCCGTCCTCCGGGACGCCGTAGACCAGGCGGTCCGGGACCAGCGAGTCCTTGACCGCGGTGCCCTGGCGCAGGAATTCGGGGTTCCAGCCCAGGAGCACGTCCGGCCGCGGGGACAGCACACCGCGGAGCATGTCCACCGTTCCGACCGGAACCGTGGATTTGCCCACGACGGCGGATCCGGCGGCCAGGTGGGGGAGCAGCGCATTCGTGGCGGCGACGAGGTAGCTGAGGTCGGCGCCGTCGGACGTCTTGGACTGCGGCGTGCCCACACAGAGGAAATGCAGCTGGGCGCCGGCCGCGTCCGCGAAGTCCGTGGAGAAGCTGAGCCGGCCGGTGGTGATGCCGTCGCGCAGGAGCTCGTCCAGCCCGGGTTCGAAGAACGGCGCCGTGCCGCGGCCCAGCTGCCCGACTTTGCCGGCGTCGACGTCGATCCCCACCACGGTGTGGCCCATCGACGCGAGGGTGGCCGCGTGCACGGCTCCCAGGTACCCGCAGCCGATCACGGAAATTTTCACAGGGCGACTCCTTGAGGGGTGGTGCTGGTTGTACGGCTTGCACGGGGGACACTGGCGAGGACCGCCTCGTAGTGCTGGACCAGCTCGGCGCCCAGGGCGGACCATGTCCGGCCCTGGACCGAAGCGTGGGCCGCCGCTGCGAAGGCGCGGCGCTTGGCGTCGTCGCCCATCAGGTCCGCCACGCGGGCGCGCAGCGCGGCCAGGTCGCCCGGCTCGTACAGCCAGCCGGTGCGGGAGTTTTCGACGAGGTCCAGTGGGCCGCCGCGGCCCGTGGCGACCACCGGCACGCCCGACGCCATCGCCTCCTGGATGGTCTGGCAGAAGGTCTCGAACTCGCCGGGGTGCACGAAGAGGTCGAAGGATGCCACCGCGCGGGCCAGCTCCTCGCCGCCGAGGAACCCGGTGAAGACCGCGTCCGGCAAGGCGTCCTCGAGGGCCTGGCGCTGGGGGCCGTCGCCCACAATCACCAGCCGGGTGCCGGGGACATCTGCCAGCACGGCGAGGTCCTGCACCTGCTTTTCGACCGCGAGCCGGCCCACGTAGCCGATGATGCGCTCGCCGGCCGGGGCGACGCTGCCCCGCCAGCCGGCGTCGCGCTTGTCCGGGGAGAACCGCTGCGTGTCCACGCCGCGCCGCCACATCTCGACGCGCGGAATGCCGCGGCCGCGAAGCTGGTTGAGCGCGAAGCTGGAGGGCACCAGCGTCCGGGCCGCGAGCAGGTGGATGTTCTCCACCCGGTTCCAGGCCCAGTTCTCCAGGAAGGGGACGCCGTACCGCCCGGCGTAGCCCGGGACCTCGGTCTGGTAGATGGCGACGGCGGGGATCCCCAGCTGCTGGGCGGCCTGCGCAGCCCGCCAGCCGAGCACGAACGGCGACGCCAGGTGGACCACGTCCGGTGCATACTCGGCAAGGATTCGCTTGACCCGGTTGACACCGCCCATCGCCACACGGACGTTCGCGTAGCCGGCCAGCGGCACCGAGGGCAGCCGATGGACATGCGCCCCGTAGACCTCGGTGGGAGTTCCCGTGTCCTGCGTGGACGGCGCGATCACGAGCACCTCGTCCCCGCGCTCCTGCAGATGCTCCAGGACCCGCAGGATCGAGTGGGTTACCCCGTTCATCAGCGGCAGGAATGACTCAGCAACAATTGCGATCCTCACCCCTCCACCCTGCGGGGGCTGGCTTGCGGCGCGGGGTGGGCAGGGTGGCGGCCGGGCGAAGAGTGGGTTAACGGGGTGTGCGCTGGGTGCTGGGTGCTGGGTGCTGGGTGCTGGGGTGAGGCGGGAGGTGCGGGCGTGCGCCCGCTGGGCATGCGGATACGGAACCGCTGGGCATGCCCTCCGGTGGGGCCAAGGCTTGGACATAATCCCTATATGCCCTCTCGCGGAGCCAAGAATGAGCATGTCCACCCGATGCGCGCTCCGCTGATTGTTGCCTGGCCACCGGGCCACTGGGCATGCCCTCCGGCGAGGCCAAGGCTTGGACATAATCCCTTCATGCCCTCTCGAGGCCGCGAAGAATGAGCATGTCCACCGAGGTGCGCGCTCCGCTGATTGTTGCCTGGCCACTGGACCACTGGGCATGCCCTCCGGCGGGGCCAAGGCTTGGACATAATCCCTATATGCCCTCTCGAGGCCGCGAAGAATGAGCATGTCCACCCGCAGCGGGCAGTGTACCGAGCGTGCCGAACCTGGGATGGCGCTTCTACACGGGGAAGTCCTTCCTCAGGACATCCGGCAGTTCATCAACGTAGACGGTTTGTGGGGGCTCGTAGTAGATCACCAGGACCTCCTCGCCCACGCCGAAGACACTGGTCTTGTCGAACGGGTGGGCGTGGAAGGCGCTGGTTCCGCCACGGAACGGGAGCATGACTTCGCCGATGGTGCCCGGCGCGATGCGTCCGGTCACCCGTCCGATTTTGCCGGTGAGGCTCCGGTCAACGTCCCTGTGCATTAGGCATCCGGGGCTTTCGGCGGCCGCTTTGCATCCTCCCGGCCGTTCCTCAGCGAGGACCTGAGCGCGGGGAGATAGTCGCCCACCTGGGACAGGATTCCGCCGATCATGCGGTTGATGCCCTCGCCGCCGTTGAGGACGGTGAACTGGCCGACATGGGCGAAGGGCTCAGCTGCAGCCGCGACGATGGCCGGCATGTTTTCCGCCAGCTGCTGGGAAATGACGGCGTCCTGGTTGGTGCCCAGGG
This sequence comes from Arthrobacter sp. 001422645, assembly GCF_059816125.1. Lineage (NCBI taxonomy): Bacteria > Bacillati > Actinomycetota > Actinomycetes > Micrococcales > Micrococcaceae > Arthrobacter > Arthrobacter sp. 001422645. The sequence goes on from NZ_JCBANT010000004.1 coordinate 12,549, forward strand.
CTTCGGCGCGTGCCTTGATGCCGTCCGCCTCGGCCAACGCCTTGGCCTTGATCGCCGAGGCGGCAGCATCGCCGCGGGCCTTCGTGGCCGCAGCCTCCGCCTCGCCGGTAACCCGGGTGGCTCCGGCCGCGGCGGCCGCAGCCGTGGCATTGGCGTTGGCCTGGAGTTCCGTGCGCCGGGCATTGACCTCTGCTTCGAGTTCCGTGCGGCGGGCCAGCGCCTCGGCGGCGCTGATGTCGGCGGACTTCTGGCCCTCGGCTTCGGTACGCTTCGCATACGCCTTGGCATCGGCGGGCTTGCGGACGCTGGTCTGCAGTTTCTGTTCCTCCCGGTCGGCCTCGAGCTTGGCCACCTCGGTCTCCTGGACCACCACCTGCTGGCGGGCTGTCGCGTCGGCGAGGGGCCCTGCCTGGGCGGCGTGAGCTTTGGCCCGTTCGGCATTGGCCTGCGCCTCGGATTGCCTGATGGCCGAGATGCTCCGTGCGTCCGCGATCAGTGCCTCCGCTTCGGCTTCCTTTTCCGCAGCCTCACGGTTCCTGGTGGCCTCGGCGATGCGCGCCTCCATCTTGACCTGGGCGATATGAGGTTTGGCGATGTTCTCGATGTAGCTTGTGGGATCCTGCAGGTCCTTGATCTGGAGCGAGTCGACCACGAGTCCGAGCTTTTCCATTTCGACGCCGCTGGCGCTCCGGACCTGTGACCCGAGTTTGTCGCGCTCGCGGATGATTTCCTCCATGGTCATGCTGCCTATGATCGAGCGCAGGTGCCCCTCGAAGACGTTGTAGACCTGGCTTTCCATTTTGGGCTGCTGGCCGAGGAAGCGCCGCGCGGCGTTGGCGATGAACGGCGGGGCGTCCCCGATCTTGTAGATGACAACACCTTCGACAATCACCTGGATGCCCTGCGACGTCACGCAGGAGACTTTGAGCTCGGTTTCATTGAGGGTCAGGGACAGGGTCCTGACGGTCTGCAGCCCGGGAAACACGAGCGCGCCCTTGCCGGTGACGATCTTGAAGTCCATTCCCTCCCTGGTATCCAGGGTTCCCCGCGTCAGCCCCGAGATGATGAGGGCCTCATTGGGTTCAGCCACTTTCCACATCAGTTTTGTCGTCATCCAAATAACGGCGATGACAACCGCCGCCGTGATGAGCGTGGCAATTAGCGGGAAGAATACTGAAAAATCCGGCATAACCAGGTCCTTTCGCGATGCTGGAAAAGGTGGTGCGGCACGGCCCCCAACGGCGCCGCTGATAGAACCCGGCCGGACCGGAATGCGGAAGTCCAGGGCCGCCAATCCGGCTGTTGTAGACAGTCTGATGCGCTCCCCGCCGTAAAGTCCAGCGATTGGATGGCGCGGGGACGAAAGCCCCTGTGAGGGCATCTGCCGGCGTGGCAGGGTGGGCGTGGGGCCGCCGGCCAGCCCGGAAAGGTGATTCGCGATGCGTGGTGTCTTTGGAACGACGGCGGCGATCGCCTGGGATGTCTGGCGCGCTGAGGGGGAAGGCCCGGAAGGGATCGCCCGCCGGCAGCAGGCCCGGCTCGCGGAACTCGTGGCTTTTGCCCGGTCCGCTTCGCCTTTTTACCGCCACTTGTATCGGGACGCTCCGGACGACGTCGCGGATGCGCGGCAGCTCCCGCACGTAGGCAAGCGGGAGCTGATGGAGAACTTTGATGACTGGGTGACGGACCCGAACATCACTTTGGCGAGGCTGAAGACAGAGTTGCTCTCCGACCTCTCCCAACTTGGGAGGGCCTACCGCGGGAAGTACCTGGTGGTGACCACGTCCGGCACAACGGGGGAGCCGGCCGTCTTGGTTCACGACCGGATCTCGTGGGTGGTGGTGAACCTGGTGGTCCGGATCCGCGAGCGACGGACCCTGGTCAGGGCCGGGGAAGTGCGAAGGCTTCTGCGGCGGGGGCCGCGGGCCGCTGCCCTTGTCGCCGGAGGCGGCCACTTCGCGGGTGTGGTCCTGACGGAATCCGCCCGACGTCGGGCCGCCGCCGTCGCCCGGAGGGTCCGGGTCTTCTCCGTCCTGAGGCCGCTTCCGGAGCTGGTGGCTGAACTCAATGAATTCAATCCCACCCTGCTCTACGGGTATCCGAGCGCCATGATCCAACTGGCCTCGGAGCAACGGGCCGGGCGGCTCAGGATCCGTCCCGTCCTGGCCATCAGTTCCGGCGAGAACTTGTCGGCGACCGGACGTGCGGCCATCGAAGCCTCGCTCGGCTGCCGGGTGACTGAACGCTATCTTTCCTCGGAGGTCCCGGCCCTGACCAGCCAGTGCCGGAACGGCGCGTTCCACGTCAATGCTGACTGGTACATCCTGGAGCCGGTCGACGAGAACTACCAGCCCGTCCCCGCCGGCGTCCGGTCCTACACGGCGCTCGTCACCAACCTGGCCAACCGGGTGCAGCCCATCATCCGCTATGACCTCGGCGACCGGGTCACGCTCGCGACATCCCCGTGCCCCTGCGGCAGTCCCTTCCCTGCCGTGACAATCGAAGGCCGTGCCGGGGACCTGGTCTCCTTCGAGGCGCCGGACGGGCGCGCGGTCACCGTCCTCCCGCTGGCACTGGGCACGGTCATCGAGGAGACTGCCGGAGTACGCCGGTTCCAGGCGATCCGCACCGGGCCGGGAACCTTGCGCCTGCGGCTGGAGACGGAGCCCGACGCCGACAGGGCACAGGTGCAGACGGCAGTCGAGCAGCGATTGGGCAGCTTCTTCGCGACGCAGGGGACCGGACCGATCGCCATCGACCATGCAGATGAACCGCCCCGGACCGACCGCAGCGGCAAGTTCCGGCAGGTCTGGTCCGCGTAAGGGCGCGCCGCGGACGGGTCGACGTCGTCACGGCGCGGAGGTCGACCGGCACTGCCGGGGCAGGCATGCTTCGGCCCGAGACTCGACGTCGGCCAGCCTCGACGTCGGCCCGAGCCTCGACTCCGGCCAGCCTCGACTTGGGCCCGAGACCCGACGTCCACCGGGTGGAGGAACGATTCGCCACAGATGGCCCCAATGCCACCGCGCGAAGCGGCCCTATGCGATTAACGGCTGCAGTTACTGCGGTCCCAGAAGCTCCCGGGCGGCGCGCTGGGCTTCCAGCTCTTCGGGACTGACGGTGGTTCCGCGGAGGAAACCGGCGTCGCCGATGATGCGGCGCAGCTCGGCCACGGTCCGCGGCGTGCTCACGCCCTGGTGCGCCATGGCGTGGCAGTTGGCGCAGAGCGGGACGAGGTCGGAGATGGGATCGAGCTGGTAGCTGCTGCCGAGCTGGGACACCGGGACGACATGGTGGACGTGGATGAAGTCCTTGCCGATCTCGCCGTACGTCTGTTCGAAGGAGAACCCGCAGGCGGCGCAGCTGGTGCCGTGGTGGGCAATGCAGGCCCGGCGCGCCTCCGGACTTCGTTCGTAGCGGTTGACCTCGACTCTGGTGACGGCGCCTTCCGGATAGGTCCCGGGCGCAGCTTCTGTGGGATCTGGCGCCGGCTGGAGCCGGAAATCGCCCCACAGCGCGCGGATATTGGCTTCCTCTGACGGTTCGACGGCGAGCCCTGAACCGAACACGCTGCCCCAGGGGACCCCAGGCACAGTCTCCTTGAGAACTGCGGAGGCTATCTGGTCGCCCAAGGGAAGGAGGGAATCGAAAGCCACCTGCACGTACATCGCGGTTTTCGCTGGTTCTGCATAGTGCGGCCCAGGTTCGGCGTGCTCCGAGAGCACCACGCCGTGGCCGATGAGTCCGCGGCCGCGGTCTCCCTGCAGGAGCAGCCAGGCGTCCGTTCCCGCGGCAATGTTCCGGTGGCGGCCCACGCTCCACCGCTCAAGGTGCAATCCGGTCGCGGCCACGCGCTCGACGACGGCGGCGTAGTTCCAGTCGTTCCAGCGGTCGGGGTTCCAGCCCAGGATGATGGCGGTCATCCGGCCATTCTCGCAGGCGCGGACCGCAGTAAAATGGATATCAGAGGTGTTGGACATGACCGGGTCCTTTGTAGTCCTGCTGATCATCCTGGCGGCGGTTGCCCTGTACGCCATCGTTGGCACGGTGGTGATGGTGGTCCGTGACGGCCGCGGGCACATTCCGGCGGAGAAGTCCGACCGGCCCTGGACCGCGGGGAACCTGCCGAGCCTGCCGTACTCCCTGGTCCGCTTCTAACCGATGCCCTAGCCGCCCGAAATGCGGGCGCTTCGACGCGGATGGCCGCCAAGCGATGGTGCTGGGCGGCCATTCGTGGGGGATGGTTTGGTGCGGGGCGGCGTCTGGACGCAAACGGCCGCTCAGCGAGGAGGCTTAGCGACCGTCTGTGCCGAATGGCGGGTTCTCAGCGTGCGCAGCCAGCGGGCCGGCTCAGCGCGCAGTCAGCGGGCCAGCACCGGCTCACCCGCCACCACCGCGTGGTCGCGGCCCAGTTTCCCGAGCGCCGAGGCGCCCTGCGGCGACCCCAGCTCCTCGAAGAACTCCACGTTGGCCCGGACGTAATCGGCCCACTCGTCCGGCACGTCGTCCGAGTAGTAGATCGCTTCCACCGGGCAGACCGGATCGCAGGCGCCGCAGTCCACACACTCGGACGGGTGGATGTAGAGCGCGCGTTCGCCCTCGTAGATGCAGTCCACCGGGCATTCGTCGATGCAGGCCTTGTCCTTTACATCCACGCAGGGTTGCGCGATCACGTACGTCACGGCGCGCTACACACCCGTGTAGACGGTCTTGCCCCAGGTGAAGAAGTCCAGCGCGGACTTCCCCTGCTCCCGGAACGTGTTGGTGGAGGAGTCCTTCACGCCGCCGAACGGGACGTTGAGGTCCAGGCCGGCCGTCGGACGGTTGACCTTGATGACGCCGGCCTGCGCCCGCGCCGCGAAGTCCGTGGACAACGCCAGGGAGTCGGTGCAGATGCCGGCGGTGAGGCCGTAGCGGGAATCGTTGATCGCGGCCAGGCCGGCTTCGTAGTCGGCGACCTCCAGCACGGCCACGACTGGTCCGAAGATCTCCTCGGTCACGGCGGCGTCGTCGAACGGCAGGTCGGTGAGCACGGCGGCCGGGAAGAGGAGCGGCCCGGCGGGGTCGCCGTCGTGCGCACCGGCCAGCAGGACAGCGCCGCGGTCGACGGCGGAGCGCACCGCGGCCTGGTTCTGCTCGAACTGCTGCGGGCTGACCACGGCCCCCATGGCCGCGTCCATGCCGTCGCCGGGGGTGTAGGCGGCGGCTTCCTCGGTGAGGGCCTCGAGGAACGCGGCACGGATGCCGGGGGTGACGTAGACGCGGGACGTCGCGGTGCAGGCCTGGCCGGTGAGTCCGAACGCGCCGGCGGCGACCACCTTGGCGGCCTTGCGGGGATCGGCGTCGTCCAGGACCAGCACGCCGTTCTTGCCGCCCATCTCCAGCTGCACCCGGGCGCGGCGGGCGTTCAGGATCTCCTGCAGGCCCAGGCCCACCGCCGTCGAGCCGGTGAAGGACAGCCCGGCGATGCGCGGGTCGCGGGCCAGGGCGTCGCCCACCACGCGGCCCTTGCCGTGCACCACGTTGAACACGCCGGCCGGCAGCCCGGCGTCCTGCAGGGCGCGGGCGAGGTGGGTGGCGGAGAGCGGGGTGAGTTCGGCTGGCTTGATGACCACGGCGTTGCCGCTGATCAGCGCGGGGGCGGACTTCCAGGCCGGGATGGCGATGGGGAAGTTCCACGGGGTGATGAGCCCGACGACGCCAAGTGCCTCGCGGCGGGTGGTGATGGTGGTGTCCGGCAGGCCGCTGGGCAGGACTTCGCCGGTGGCGGCCCAGCCGAGGGAGCCGAAGAAGCGCAACACGTCGGACGCGCGCTTGACCTCGCCCTTGGCCTCCGCGAGGGTCTTGCCTTCCTCGCGGACCAGGTCCTCGGCGATGGCGGTCTGGCGGTCCAGGAGCAGGTTGCCGGCGGCCATCAGGATGGCGCCGCGGGACGGGGCGGGCAGGGCGGCCCAGGCCGGCTGGGCGGCGGCGGCCGCGGTGATGGCGGCGTCGACGTCGGCGGCGGTGCCGCTGGGGGAGAGGGCGGCGAGCTCGCCGGGGCGGGCAGGGTTCATCCGTTCGGTGTCCGCGTCGCCGAGCCATTCGCCGTTGATGAGGTGCCGGGCGGTGATGAGCGCACGGTCGGTGGAGGTGGCCGTGGTGTGGTCTGTTGCCGTGGAAGTCATGGGGTTCCTTCGGGTCGTGGGAGAGGGCGGGACGTTTAGAGGCTGCGGATCAGGCCGCCGTCGCACCTGAGCGCGATGCCGGTGATGTAGGACGCCGGGGCGCTGCAGAGGAACGCGGCGGCGGCGCCGAATTCCTCGGGTTCGCCGTAGCGGCGGGCGGGGATGGTCTTGCGGGATTCGAGCTGGATTTCCTCGACGGTGGTGCCGCGGCGTTTGGCGGCGGCCTGGTCCAGTTCGGCCACACGGTCGGTGGCGATCCGGCCGGGGAGGAGCATGTTCACCGTGACGGCGTCGAGTGCCACCTCGGCGGCGAGGGTCTTGAGGTAGCCGGCCAGGGCCGCGCGCCCGGTGTTGGACACGGCCAGGTTGGGCAGGGGAGCCACCACGCCGCTGGAGCCGACGGCGAGGATCCGGCCCCAGCGCCGTTCCCGCATGCCGGGCAGCACGTGTGAAACGAGCGCGTGGTGCGGTTTGACCAGCAGCTCGAAGGCCGCGGCGATGTCGTCGGCGCTGAGGGTGGCAGCCGCACCGGGCTTGGGGCCCGGGCCGTTGAGCACCAGGATGTCGATGGGTCCCAGCGCTTCGACCGAGCGTTCGACGGCGGTTGCCACCCCTGCCGGGGTGCTCAGGTCGGCCTCTATTCCGATGGCGTGGTGCCCGTCGGCCTCCAGCTCGGCAGCGATCTCCTTGGCACGGTCCAGCCGGCGCCCGGTGACGGCGACGCGCACGCCTTCCCCGGCGAGGGCGCGGGCGATCGCGAGTCCCAGGCCGCCGGTGGAGGCGGCGACGAGGGCGGTCTTGCCGCTGATTCCGAGATCCATCAGAAGCTCCCCGCCGTGGTGAAGGCCGGGCGCGCGTCCAATGCCGCGGCGGCTTCCGCCAGATGATTGAGCATGCTCAGCCGGAGGACCTCCGGGAACGGTGCCCCCGGGGCGCGGACGCCGGCGTCGGCGATCAACCCGCGCTGGCGCAGGCACTCCTTCCGGACGGGCAGCGCAATGCGGGCCTGCTGCTCGAAGTTGATCAGCGGCAGGTAGGGCAGCAGGGCATCGCGGGCGGCCGCGTACCCGTCGCTCTGCCAGGCGCGGACGCAGGCGATGAGCGCTTCGGGGTAGGAGAAACCGGTCATGGCCCCGGCCGCCCCGGACAGGAGCTCGTCCAGCAGCCCCTGGCCGCCGAGTCCGCCGAACACGGACACATCAAACGCCGCGGTGAGCTGCGCGATGGCCACGGACGTGGGCGGGGCCTCCGCCTTGACCGCGATGACAAAGCGGCAGGCCTGCACCACGTTGATGAGGGACCCGGTGCTGATGCTGACGCCGCTGGCCAGGGGATAATCCTGCAGCACCACCTTCGCGCCGGTGGCCTGGTGGATGGCGTTCAGGTGCGCCACCACCACCGCGGGGTTGGCGGAGTTGGCCTGCACCATCACGGCGGCCAGCCGCTCGCCGGCCACGGCTTGCGCCGCCCGGATTTCCTCGACGGCGGTGCCGGTGTAAAGCGAGGTCACACCCACCACGAGGGGCAGGCCGGTTTCCTCGACGGCGACCTCAAGGACCAGGCTGCGTTCGGCTGCCGTCAGCGCGGCGGCCTCGCCGAACACGCCCAGGACGGTGAGGCCGGTGGCGCCGATGGATTCGTAGTACTCCACGAGCCCGGCCAGGCTGTCGGTGTCGACATCCAGGGTGCTGCCCTGGAACGGCGTGGCGACGACGCCCCACACTCCGGGTGCCAGTGACTCCCGCATCGGATTCTCCTTAACTGGTTGTTCGTGCATGGTCAGCGTCCCGGCCACACGGGCCGGCGCTTTTCCTGGAAGGCGCGGACGCCCTCGGCCGAGTCCTCGCTGTCCAGCGCCGCCATGAGCGCCGGCAGCCGGAGCCCGCGGGCCTCGGCCGCGGTCAGGTGCCCGGTCCGGGTGACCATCTGCTTCACGGCCCGGACGGACGTGGGCGCGCAGGCGAGGATCTGCTCCAGCCAGCGCTGCACCGCGGCGTCGAGCTCCTCCGCCGGGACCACCTCGTTGACCAGGCCCATGGACTGCATTTCCGCGGCTTCGGCCTTCCGCCCGGTGAGGAGCATGCCCATCGCCTGGGTGTAGGGGATGCGGCGCACCAGCTGGTGGATGCCGCCGTCGAGCGCCAAACGCCCGACGCGCGGCTCCGTCAGCCCGAAGCGGGCGGTATCCGCGGCGATCACGATGTCCGAGCCGAGCACCATCTCCATGCCGCCACCCAGGGCGTAGCCGTTGACCCGGGCGATCACCGGAATATCCAGGCTGGTGCGCAGGCTGAGCCCGCCGAACCCGTTGGGGTCCAGCCCGGCCCAGTACTCGAGCCCGGTTTTGTCGACGGCGGAGGAGGACATGTCCGCCCCGGCGCAGAACGCCCGGCTGCCTGCTCCGGTGATAACGACGGCGCGGACGTCGGGGTCGGCTTCCAGCTGATCCCAGATCGAGTTGAGCCGGGCCTGGGCGCGGCCGTCGACCGCGTTGAGCACGTGCTGGCGGTCGATGACCACCGTCGCGACGTGGTTCTCGATGGTCAGGGTGACCTGATCCACCGGCGCGGCGGCGGCGGACGCGGCGCCCGCCGTGCTTTCCACTGACACAGTGCCTTCCACTGACACGGCGGTCACCGGAGCACCCCCAGCTGCTGCAGGCGCTTGATGGTCTCGGCGTCGAAGCCGTTCTCCAGCAGGACCTCCACGTTGTGCTCGCCGAGCCGTGGCGCCACGCGGCGGACGGTGGGCGGGGTGGCGGAGAGCCGGATCGGGGCGTTGAGCATACGCACCGTGCCGACGCCGGGGTGCTCGGCCTCCACCACCATGCCGTTGGCTTCGGTCTGCGCGTCGGCGAGGGCCTGTTCCAGCGTGTGCACGGGCGCGTTCAGGAGGCCCTGGTCCTCGAGCCGTGTGGTCCAGTACTCGGTGGTGTTGGTGGCGATGCGCTCGCGGAAGATCGCCTGCAGCGCCGGCTTGTGCTGGAACTGCTCGGCCAGGGTCGCGAATTCGGGGCGCTGCGTGAGGTCCTCGTCCAGGCCGAGCGCCTCGGAAATGCGGGCCAGCGGGTCCGGGGTGAAGCCGCCCACCATGCATACGGCGCCGTCGGTGGTTTCGAAGACGCCGCTGAGCGGCATGGCGCCCCAGTTGACCTCGTAGCCGCGGTTGAGCTGCATGCAGGCCTCCTGCATCTGCAGGTGCAGCATGGAGTCGTACATGGTCACCTCCACCTTCTGACCCACGCCGGCGGTCTCCCGGGTGCGCAGGGCCAGCAGGATGCCCTGCATCAGGTGCATGCCGGTGATGTAGTCGCAGAGTGTGGTGGGGTAGATCGACGGCTTCTGGTCCTCGGATTCGCGGCGCCACATCACCCCGGAGTAGGCCTGCGCGATCGCGTCCTGGCCGCCCTTGTGCGAGTACGGACCCACAGGGCCGAAGCCCGTGCCGGAGGCCCAGATGATGCCGGGGTTCTGCGCTTTGAGGTCCTCGTAGCCGAAGCCCATCCGTTCCATGACGCCGGAGCGGAAGTTGCTGACCACCACGTCGGCATCGGAAAGCAGGCGGCGGAGCACGTCCTTGCCCTCGTCCGTGCGGGTGTCCACGGAGATGCTGCGCTTGTTGCGGTTGATGGACAGGAAGATCGGGTTGTCCTGGCCGTCCTTGTCCGGGAACGAGTTGCGGGAGATGTCCCCGGCGCCCGGGCGTTCCACCTTGATGATGTCCGCGCCGTAATCGCCCAGCAGCTGGGTGCAGGACGGGCCCATAAACACCTGGGTGAAGTCCACGATCTTGATCCCGTCCAGCGGCAGCGGGGTGCCGGGGCGTTCAGCGGTAGTTTCGGGTCCGGCGGCGGAGGGGGCCGCCGTCGTGCGTTCTGAAGTCTCGCCTCCGGCGAGGAGTTCCTCGATCACGGTGCTCATACCCCCACCACCGCGTCCAGGTCCAGCGTGGCGTTCGACGACGGGACGTCGCCCGGGTCCGCGCCGTGCCGGCGCATGCCCTGCTGGATCTCCAGCGGGGAGACTTCGCGGACGGTGACGCCCTGTTCGATGGCGATGGCGGCGGCCACGCCGACCGCCTGGCCCATGGCCATGCAGGGCGGGATCTCGCGGGACATCTTCTGCGCTTCCGGGGTGGCGGAGTAGTGCCGGCCGGCGACCAGGAGCTGGTCCACTTCCTTGGGCAGCAGCGACCTGTACGGGTAGTAGTAGTCGCGGCCGCGGGCCACGGTGTCCGCGAAGTGCCGGCGGGACGTGACGTCGTCCTTGGTCATGACGTACTCGCCTTCGAGCAGGCGGGTCTGCCGGACGCCCATCTGGGAGGCGACGTCCAGCATGTAGCAGTTCTCGAAGCCGGGCAGGTTGGCGCGGACGTAGTCCACGGCCTCGGAGATCCGGTCCCGGGCGGCGAACTCGGCGGCGGTCATGTCCGCAGGGTCGACGCCGTCGAAGCCGGTCATGTGCGGGGCGTTGCACCAGACGACGCCGTCGATGGGGGTCTTGAGCCACCACAGTTCCCAGGCGCCGCCGAGGAGGCGCTTGATCTTGCGGTTGATGGCGCGGGCTTCTTTCGGGTTGGCCTGCTCGAACGCTTCGGCGGCGTTGGTGTCCACGTTGCCGAGGCGGAAGACGAGGGTGGTGAGGTAGCTGTCCTTGACGTAGCTGGCACCGGCCCGGGAGGCGACGTCGATGTCGCCGGTGGTGTCGATGACGATGTCCGCCATAAACGCCTGCGGGCCGGACTTGGTCTCGCAAATGACGCCCTTCATCACGCCGTTGTCCACGATGGGGCGGGAGAACCAGGAGTGCAGGCGGAGGTTGACGCCGGCTTCGCGGACGAGGTCGTTGGAGACGCGCTTCCAGCCGTCCGGATCGAACGCCGCGGCGTAGCAGACCGGCTTCGGGGTGGTGTGGGAGTGGAAGTCGAAGGTGCCGTAGCGGCCCCACTTGTTCCAGAGTTCCTCGGAGGTCTTGCGGTCATCGGCCGGCGGCACAATGGCCAGGCCCAGCTTCTGGAGCCGTTCGACGTACTCGGAGACGATGCCGGTGACGGTAATTTCCTGGCCGTTGATCATGTCATCGAGCACCAGGACCATACCGCCGGAGGCGAGGCCGCCGAGCGAGGAGTAGCGTTCCAGCAGCGTGACCGAGGCGCCGGAGCGGGCGGCCGTGACGGCGGCGGCCACACCTGCGGGGCCGCCGCCCACCACGAGGACGTCGGAGCGGGAGATGACCGGGGCGGTGAGGTCCGCCGTCGTGGTGCGGAGGTCCAGGGAGATTTGGGGGTCAAGGGAGTTCATAGGAGGGATCCTTACTTTCCGACGAAGATGCCGTTGGTGCGGCGGGCCGCGAGGTACAAAACGATGCTGAGGATGGACAGGACGGCGACGTACACCGGGAAGACCCAGCTGAGGTTCGTGGACTGGAGCCAGACCAGCAGGTAGGAGGCGGTGCCGCCGAAGAGGGCGACGCCGATCCCGTAGCCGAGGGCCACGCCGGTGCCGCGGCAGTTCTTGGGCATCAGGGACGTGCTGACCACGTTGTAGAGGGTCATGTTCAGAACCAGAACCAGGGAACCGCCGAGCAGGACCGCCGCGAAGCCGCCGATGCCGGGCTGGACGTACATCAGCATGAGGAACACGGAGGGAATGGCCAGGATGCGGGTGATGAGGAACCAGCGGGACATCGACTTGCCGTCGGCCAGTTTGCCGATGATCCAGCTGCCGGCCACGAGGATCACGCCCAGCGCGGTGGTGAGGGCGAAGACCGCCGTCGGGTCTTCCTTGAAGCCGCTGCGGGCGGCGCTGGGGAGTCCGACGTTCCAGGCGTAGTTGTAGGCCTGCGCTGCACCGACGACGAAGATGATGGCCAGGACGGAGAGCCAGTGCTTGCGGACCCCGGTCCAGACGGCGCCGGAGGAGTTGTTGGCCATTTCTTCCGGCTTGAGGGTTTCCGGGAGGGCCCGGCGGAGGTATACGACGACGAAGCCGAAGGCCGCGCCGATGATGAACGGCACACGCCAGCCCCATTCGGCCATCACGGCGCCGCCGAGGGTGAGGCTGCACAGGAAGCTGACCAGCGAGGCGAGCAGGATGCCGATGTTGACGTAGAACGACATGATGCCGGCGACGTAGCCTTCGCGGCCGTCCGGAACCAGTTCCACGGCGTGGGAGGTGGAGAGCGGGGCTTCGATGCCGGTGGAGATGCCCTGCAGGATGCGGCACGCCACGAGGATGATGCCGGCCCAGACGCCGATCTGTTCGTAGCTGGGGCAGACGGCGATGACCAGGGTGGTGCCGGCCATCAGCATGATCGACATCAGCATCACCCGGCGTCGACCGATCCGGTCCGCGAGGGTGCCGAGCATGATGCCGCCCAGCGGCCGGAACGCGAAGCCGACGGCGAACACGGCGAGGGCGTTCAGCGTGGCGGAGAGGGGATCGGTGTTGGGGAAGAAATTGGGGCCGATGAAGGCGGAGAGGAGGCCGAAGACCATCCAGTCGTACCATTCCAGGGCGTTGCCGAGGCCGAGGCCCAGAAGACCTTTGCGGACCTCGGGGGTGAATTTTTTGGTGTCTCTTGCGTTTTTCGGGGCCGTGACTGCGCTGTCAGGCCGGGTGCTGTCGAGCATGGGGGTGTCGAGCATGGAATTGTCCTTACGCTGACGCCATTGGGAGGCGGGGGAGGGTATGACGCATCGCCGTCCGGGGTTAAGGGGCGGTGGCTGCGAATGTGGCAAGGACTGTCAGCGGGCCGTGGGGGACCGCGACAGTGGGAAACGATAGGGGCCGCTTGGGGTCGGCGCCGCTACCACGCGTGAGGTGCGTTGACCCAGATCGCTACGCATACCTCTTCGTAGCTGTTCTTGTACCAGTGCGGGGTGTCCGAGGAGAAGGTGATGGAATCGCCTTCCTCGAGCGTGTAGCACTCGCCGTCCAGGAAGATGTCCTTCCGGCCGGCGAGGATGATGCCGAATTCCTCGCCGCTGTGGCGGAAAGGGGTAGCGCTGGTGTCATGGCCGGGCGGGCTGACGATCCATTGGGCTTCCAAGGCGCCGTTGAGGTCGGGTGTGAGCAGTTCATAGACTGCCTCGCCCACGGATTTCTTGGTGACGCCTTTCAGGTTGCGCCGATCGGCCTTGCGGACCACGGGGGACCTGGTTTCTTCCTGGCCGATGAAGAATTTCCCGACCGGGATGTCCAGGCCGTGGGCCAGCTGCGCCAGGGTGGTGAAGGACGGATTCGCCAGGCCTCGTTCGATCTGGCTGACGATTGCCGGGCTGAGGCCCGTGATCTCCGAGAGCTTGGCGAGCGTCATGCCCTTTTCCTTGCGCATGGAGCGCACCTTGTTGCCGACCGTGGCCAACAAGGCGCTGGTGGCAAGGGGGGCACTGCCCGTGGTGCTCTCGGCGGTCATTCGATGTCCTTCACTTGGTGAGCTGACTCACATAACTATAGTGAAGATTTTTAGCAGGTCAATGATTCTGTCCTAATTAAAGTGAAAATATTTACAGGAGTGCGGTTTCGTGGGTGAGAGTTGCGCGGGTCGGGCGTGCGGTGCGTTGGGGATTTGCGGGCGTGCGGGCACCGGAGGCTGCCGCGGACAACGTATGCGGGGTGACGGTTCTGCGCAGATGGGAAGGGCCGCAGGCCGACGCGGAGGGGCGGTGATGTTTCGACCGCTCTCGCGTCGCGCGACCAACGCCCTAACCATCAGGGACCCCACGCGCCGCCACCAACCCCAACCACAAAGAAAGCTGGTGCAGCCGCTGCGTTTCCGCGAGGCGACTGCACCAGCAGGTAGTACGAATTTTCAGATTGCTATGAAACGTTACTCATTCGCGGCTCCCTTTTTCCCGGTGTTCGCTTACCGGGTTTGTGCATCGTCGGCCAGATGCCTCGACATCAGCCAGCCGGCGACTACCATTGCTACGCCCAAGATCATAAAACCCCATGCACCCATGACATTCAGCGACAGGAAATTGGCCGCCGCCCCCACACCGACAATGAGCGTGTAGGCGCTCAGGACGACGTACAGCAGGCCAAAGCCCATGAGGAAGTTCCGGGCGCCCATGGGGTTGTTCCGGGACATCACCACGCCGATGGTGCCGATGAGGGCCTGGATCACGTTCAGCAGCATCGATACCTGGAACAGGCCCAGGAACAGGGCCGTGGAATTCGGTCCAACGATCGCCAATGAGTTGTACTGCGTGGTGATGCCGGGGATGAACCCCAGGATGCCCACGACTATAAGGACGATACCTACACCCATGCCGACGTTCTGGACATCTGTGCGTCCGAAGTGAACGCCATGTGCATGTGGAGATGCGGTAGTCATTTTCTGCCTCCAACCACTGATTGCGGACATTCCAATTTTACGGCCGGGTAGGGAAAAAAGCGCTGGATAGGGGAACAGTTGAACTGAGGGCGCACTACCTGAAACGGGGAAGAATCCCTGCCGAAATCGGCACTTTGAGCCTGTCGTACCGGGCGGGAACCCCTGCACATGGCACGATGGAACACGATGAAACTGCGCGCTGATCAGACCGGGGAACGTGGACTTCCGATGCCGTTGTGGCTGCAGGGAGCCCTCGAGTCCGCGCAGGCAGCCTTCATCTCCGCACTGGTGGTGGCGGCGCCGATTCTCGCCGTGTGGGCCACCGCCGGTTTCCTGAATGGGGCGCCCGATGCCCTGGCCCGCCTCGCCGGCCAGGCCTGGCTGCTGATCCACGGCGTTCCGCTGCTTCTGGACACCGCCGGCGTCGGATCCGCGGCCCAGCCGGAATCCGGCGTCCTTTCCCTAATCCCGCTCGGGCTGACGCTCGTCCCGTTCCTGCTGGCCTGGCGCGCGGGCCGGCGGCTCGCCCGGGCGTCCTACACAGACCAGCTCTGGCAGGCGCTGCTCGGCTCGTGGCTGATGTACGCCGCTTTCGGCCTGACCACGGGCTTTGTCTGCCGCACGCATGACGTCGGCGTGGGCCTGTGGTCCGCCGCCCTTATTCCGCTGATCCCGTTCGCGCTCGGCATGGTGATCGGAGCCCGCCGCGAGGCCGGCTCCTGGAGCCGGCTGATCGGCGTCGACGCCGTCGCCTGGCTCTCCCGTACCAGCCAGCACTCGCGCTGGGCCGGCTCCTACCTCGGGTCCGCGATCAAAGCCGGCTTCGTGGCGCTGATGGCCAGCCTGGCGATGTCCTGCGTGCTGCTCGCCGCCACCTTGTTCATCCACTGGAACCTCGTGATCGCGGTCTATGAAGCGCTCGACGCCGGAGCCTGGGGCGGTGCCGTGCTTACCATCGCGCAGCTCGGCTTCCTGCCCAACTTGGCGCTGTTCGCGCTCGCGTGGACGTCCGGTGCGGGCTTCGCCCTCGGTGTCGGCTCCCAGGCTGGGGCGCTCGGCACCGCCGTCGGGCCGCTGCCGTCGATCCCGGTGTTCGCTGCGCTGCCGGCCGGATCGATGGAGTTTGGTGCCGCGGCGCTGGTGGTACCGGTCCTCGCCGGGATCCTGGCCGGCTGGTGGTTCCTGCGGGAGGGCGAAAACCACTTCGACGAATGGCTCTCGATCAAGGTCCGTGCGCGCTGGTTCACCGCCACGGTGTCCACCCTGGCGCTCGGCGTGATGGTCGGCGGCGTCGCCGGGCTGCTCGCGGCCGGTCTGGCCTGGTTGGCCCGCGGCTCCGCGGGCATCGGGCGGCTCACGGACATTGGACCCGATCCGCTCCGGACGGCACTGTTCGTGGCCGCGGAAGTGGGGATCGGCGTCGTGATCGGTTACGCCGCCGGACCGTGGCTGGAACGCCAGCAGAAGCTGCGCGAAGCGGACCTGGAGCCGGCGTCCCTGTGACGCGGCTCTGCGTTTAGCGGGACCACGTTCGGCGGCACCGCGCTTAGCGGAACCGCGCTTAGCGGAACCGGGGCAGCGATTCTTCCAGCTGGGTCTGGCACTTGGAGGCCGCCTGCTGGGTCAGGGCCTGTCGGCTGCACTGCTGGTAATCCCGGACCTGGTTGAAGAACAGGGCCGAGGACACAAGCAGCAGCACCTGCACGGCCACAACCACCAGCCCGGAAATCGTTCCGAACAGCACAAACCTGGATTCCTTGAACTTGGCGTACCGGACCAGCACCATGATGCCCAGCACGATCGCGGCCACCGTCAGGAGTGCACTCAGCCAGAGGTAATTGATGTCCAACTGGTAGACGAAGAACGACCCCAGCACCGCCACGATGAAGCTGCGGAACAGCATGTGGGTTTTCGCCTGCGAGGCCTTGGCCGCGTCGCTGAGCGGATGCTGGCCCTGCGGCTGGCCGCCCTGGCCGCCCTGGCTGCCGGAGTCGTTCGGGGGATTCATGTTTTCCAGCCTACGCGAGCGGCCCCATAAGCTAAGACCATGCGCATCGTAGTCCTCGTCTCCGGCACCGGCTCCAACCTCCAGGCCGTCATCGACGCCGTGAAAGAGGGCAGGCTCGACGTCGAGATCGCCGCGGTCGGCGCGGACAGGCCGGGCACGTACGGGGTGGAGCGCTCCGCCGCCGCCGGCATCCCGACCTTCGTGGTGGACTTCAAGGCCTACCCGGACCGGGCCGCCTGGAACACGGCGCTCACCGAAGCCGTGGCCGCGTACGCGCCCGACGTCGTCGTGTCGTCAGGGTTCATGCGGATCGTCAGTGCGGACTTCATCGACGCGTTCGGCGGCAAATACCTCAACACGCACCCGGCCCTGCTGCCCGCGTTCCCCGGCGCGCACGGCGTCCGCGACGCGCTGGCCTACGGCGTGAAGGTCACTGGCTGCACGGTGCACTGGGCCGACGCCGGGGTGGACACGGGCCCGATCATTGCGCAGGAAGCCGTGACGGTCGGGGACGGCGAGACCGAGGACTCCCTGCATGAACGGATCAAGGTGGTGGAACGCCGGCTCCTGGTCTCCACGCTGGCGTCCCTCGCCGCCGCAAAGACGCCCTGACCGCGAGTAGCCTGCCCACCCAACTGACTCGCAGCAGGGGCCGTTTTGGACGCTCAAAACGGCCCCTGCTGCGAGTCACTTTCATAGGCCGGCGAATGCCTGTGGATAACTCTCCGGAGCAGTACCTGGCTTTGCGACGATGGGTCGATGAAGACACCCCGACCGCTCCCGGCGGCGTTGTCGGCGCCGTTTACCGTCCAAGAGGCAGCCGAGGTCGGGGTCAGCCGGCGCCGGCTCAAGCACAGCTCCCTGCACATTCCGAGCCGCGGGATCCGATTGCTGGCTGAACTGCCCGATTCACTGAACCTCCAAGCCCGGCCCCTGACCCTAGTGACGCAATTCTCCGCGGCCTCCCACGCGACAGCATTCCTGATCTGGGACTTTCCGGGCTTCCTACCGGGCTCGCATGCTCCCGGCATCCACATTTCCCGCCCTGACACGATGGCGATACCGCGGCGAAGGGGCGTGATCGGCCACGTCGGGCAGTTCTTCGACGACGAAATCACCAGGGTCGACGGCGTGCTGGTCACCACGCGGACCCGGACGTGGCTGGACTGCGCGCGGAAGATGAGCGTTGACGAGCTGACCGTGGTGGCGGATCACCTATTGCGCCATCCCCGGCCTGCAATCGAGAACCCGACGAAGCCCTACGCCAGTCCGGGGCAACTGGCCGAGATGCTGGATCGGCACAAGGGTACGCCCGGCATCCGCAAGGCGCGGCTGGCCCTCGAACAGGCCCGGATCGGTGCGGACTCGGCCCCCGAGACGAGGCTCCGGCTCGCGCTGTGCCGTTCGGGACTGCCGGAACCGGACCTAAACGTGGGCACGGTCCTGCGCCCCGGCGTCGTACGTCAACCTGATCTTGCCTATCCGAAGTACCGAATTGCCGTGGAGTACGAGGGCGCCGTGCATTCCGAAGCAGCCCAAGTCATCCGCGACATCGCCAAGGAAGAGGACTTCAGCGGGGCTGGGTGGATCCTTGTCCGGATCTCCAAACGGCACATGGCGAACGACGCACGCGCCGCCGTCGCCAAGGTCCGGGCCGCTCTCGCCAGCCGTGGCTGGCAGCCCAACTGACTCGCAACAGGGGCCGTTTTGGACGCTCGAAACGGCCCCTGCTGCGAGTCAGTTGGCGGAGTGAGCGCCTAGGCGAGCTGGCGCTGCTTGGTCTCGGGCGCGAAGAACGCCATCCACAGCACACTCAGGAGCACCAGCACACCGGCGACGGCGAACGACGTCGCGAGCCCCAGTTCCGGCCAGAGGAACGCCGCGAAGACCAGCGGGCCGAAGCCGGCGCCGAGCCGGGAGAACGTCGAGGCCCAGCCGAAGCCCGAGCCGCGCAGCTCCGTCGGATACAGCTCGGAGACATAGGCGTAGAGCACCGGGATGGCCACCTGCACCACAAAGCCGAACACCAGCAGCCAGAACACGGCCGCCGTCGGGATGTCCACCACGATCGCGACGATCACCAGGGTCAGCGCGGACAGCGGACCGGTGATCGCCAGGATCCACTTGCGCCCCACGCGTTCCACCAGCAGCGCCGCCACCACCACCCCGAGGAGCCCGACGGCGGCCATGGAGGCGGTGGTGAGGAACGCCTTGTACTCCTCGAATCCGGCGCCGATCAGGATCCGCGGCATCCACGTCAGCGACAGGTAGTAGACCAGCAGGATGCTGAAGAACAGGGACCAGGCCGCCGTCGTGATTTTCCAGTCGTACTGCCAGAGCAGGCGCAGCTGGGTCCAGGCGCTGCCGGCGGAGAGCCGGGGCGCATCCTGCGCCTCGGGCAGGCTGTAAACGCGGGGCTCCGCCCCGGTCGCGGCGACGAGGTCATCGATCACCTTGGCGGCCTCGTCCCGCCGGCCCTTGCGGATCAGGAACAGCGGGGATTCGGGGACGCTGCGGCGGACCCAGAAGACCAGCAGCGCCGGCAGCACCATGACCAGCATGGTCAGCCGCCAGTCCCCGTACAGGGCCACGAGGCCGGCGGACACGAAGCCGCACAGCGCGGCCCCGATCGGCCACCAGCCGTCCATCGCGGTGAGCACCTTGCCGCGCTGCTTGCGGGGCGTGAACTCGCCTACCAGCGCGTAGTCCACCGGGATGCAGCCGCCCAGGCCGAAGCCGGCCATAAACCGGAAGGCGACAAACCAGAGGAAGTCGGGGGAGAAGGCGCCCAGCACGGTGAAGAGCGAGAAGATCAGCAACGTGGCGGTGAAGGCCTTTTTGCGCCCGATCGTGTCCGCGATGGTGCCCCAGATGAAGGCGCCCAGGGCCATGCCGATCAGGTTCGAGGCGCCGATCCAGGCGGCCTCGCCCGGGCTGAGGGACCAGTGCTTGGACAGCAGCGGAATCAGGATGCCGTTGAGCGTGACGTCCCAGGCGTCGAACATAAAGCCCAGGCCGCCGATCAGGAAGATCCGGCCCTGCACCTTCCAGCGCCAGGGCAGTTCCTGGACCACCTGTTCGCCGCTGGGCACCGTGGTGTATGTATTCATCTCAGCCTCCTGGGAAAACTCTACGTGGCCGCGCGCGGGTGCGGCGCGCTTCATACTCCGGCGCGCGGGCATCCCGGCGGACGGCAGAGGGCGCTGACGCGATAAACTGGCCGCATCCCCACCACCCGCGGCCCCGCCGCGATATAAGACGGAGACTTTTGTGAGCTTCACGCAGCTTGACCGTGTATCCATCGACCGTGTTCCCATCCGCCGGGCCCTGATTTCGGTCTACGACAAGACTGGTCTGGAGGAGCTCGCGAGGGGCCTGCACGACGCCGGCGTCAAGATCGTCTCCACCGGCTCCACCGCCAAGAGGATCGCCGCCGCCGGCATCCCGGTGCAGGAAGTCGAGGAAGTCACCGGCTCCCCGGAAATGCTGGACGGCCGCGTCAAGACCCTCCACCCGCGCGTCCACGGCGGCATCCTCGCCGACCGCCGCGTCCCGGCCCACATGGAGACGCTCGCGTCGATGGACATCGAGCCGTTCGACCTCGTCGTCGTGAACCTCTACCCGTTCGTGGAAACCGTGAAGTCCGGCGCCGCGCAGGACGACGTCGTCGAGCAGATCGACATCGGCGGCCCCGCGATGGTGCGCTCCGCCGCGAAGAACCACGCCGCCGTCGCGATTGTGGTGGACCCCTCCTCGTACCACGACGTCGTGGCTGCCGCCGCTTCCGGCGGCTTTGACCTGAAGACCCGACGCCGGCTGGCCGCCAAGGCCTTCGCGCACACCGCGACCTATGACACCGCCGTGGCCAGCTGGACCGCGAGCCAGTTCCTCGACGAGGACGGCGACGGCGTCATCGACTGGCCCGCCTACGCCGGGCTGGCCCTGGAGCGCTCCGAGGTGCTCCGCTACGGCGAAAACCCGCACCAGCAGGCCGCCCTCTACGTGGACAAGGCCGCCCCGGCCGGCATCGCGCAGGCCGACCAGCTGCACGGCAAGGCCATGAGCTACAACAACTTCGTCGACGCCGACGCCGCCCTGCGCGCCGCCTTCGACTTCGCCGAGCCGGCCGTCGCGATCATCAAACACGCCAACCCCTGCGGTGTGGCCGTGGGTTCGGCCTCCGCGGCGGACCCCATCGCCGACGCGCATGCCAAGGCGCACGCCTGCGACCCGGTCTCCGCGTTCGGCGGCGTGATCGCGGCGAACCGTACGGTCACCGCGGGCATGGCCCGGACCGTCGCGGGCATCTTCACCGAGGTGGTCATCGCCCCGGGCTTCGAAGACGAGGCCGTGGAGATCCTGTCCAAGAAGAAGAACATCCGCCTCCTCGCCCTGCCCGAGGGCTACGGCCGCTACCCCTCCGAAATCCGCCAGGTCTCCGGCGGCGTGCTGGTGCAGATGTCAGACCGGGTGGACGCCGACGGCGACAACCCCGCCAACTGGACCCTCGCCGCCGGTGACGCCGCCGACGCCGGCACCCTGGCCGACCTCGCGTTCGCCTGGACCGCCTGCCGCGCCGCCAAGTCCAACGCCATCCTGCTGGCTTCGGATGGCGCCGCCGTGGGCATCGGCATGGGCCAGGTCAACCGGCTCGATTCCTGCAAGCTCGCCGTCGAGCGGGCCAACTCGCTGGGTGTAACTGTGGACTCCGATGTTGACGGTGCGGGCGGCGCTTCCAACGCCGACGCCGCCGGAGCCCCGGAACGTGCCCGCGGGGCCGTCGCGGCGTCGGACGCGTTCTTCCCGTTCGCCGACGGGCTGCAGATCCTGATCGACGCCGGCGTCCGCGCCGTCGTCCAGCCCGGTGGCTCGGTCCGGGACGACGAAGTCATCGCCGCAGCCAACGCCGCGGGCATCACGATGTACTTCACCGGCGCCCGGCACTTCTTCCACTAAGTAACTGCTGGCGGGGTTGCTCGTCGCGGAGCCCGGCGCGCGGTTGCTCGCCCGAGCGGCGGGTGTCGCTGGGCCGCGGACCGGCGCGGCCGCAGCACCAAGAATGGACATGCCCTCCCCTCGCGGAGGGCATGTCCATTTTTTGTGGCCGCGGATGGGCATAAAGGGATTGTGCCCAGTCCTTCGTTCCGGGCCAGGGCATGTCCGGCGGTGCCCGGGGGATTGCGCCCAGTCCTTCGTGCCGTGGGAGGACATGTCCCGTGGCTAGGCCGTAGTTGCCAGGATTATTGGGGTCAGGCTGGACGCGCGTAGCGAGCAGGGCGGGGACATGCTCATTGTTCGAGCCCAGGACTGGGCACGAGGGGTATATGTCCAAGCCAAGGCGCCAAGGGAGGGCATGTCCCGTAGTGCCAGGGGATTGTGCCCAGTCCTTCGTGCCGGGGGAGGGCATGTCCCGTGGCCGAGGGCACAATTCGGGGCCGCACGCCAAAGCGGGGCCACCTGGGCCCATCCCCGCTGCTGGAGATGGGCCTCGAGTGACCCCGCGTCTGTGTAGCCGGGTGGACGCCTAGGCGGCGGCCGCGCTGCTGTAGGCCTGCTGGATGACGGAGCCCCAGTACGGGCCGTACATCGTGGTGGACTTGCTGCCGTAGCCGTAGCTGTTGACCGAGTTCTGGTAGCCGGTGGAGCTGGAACCGATGAACCACGGGCCGCCCGAGGACCCGCCGGTCATGTTGCAGGGAATGCCCTGGCTGTTGAACTGCGGGTTGTACGGGTCATTCGTGGCGGTGCCGCTGCAGCTCTTGAGGGACTCGCCGTTGAAGGGCGCCGCTGCGGGGTAGCCGAAGGCCTTGTAGCTCAGGCCGCGTGCGGCGTTGAACTGTACGCCCGAGGCACCCACGACGTCGGCTAGTTTCTGGCCGTTGAGGGTGTTCATAACGGCGAAGCCGGTGTCGTACGTCATGTCGCCGCCGGAGCTCCACTGGGTGGGGGCGTGGAGGGACTTGGCCGTCCACATACCGTAGGGCGCGGAGCCGTTCAGGTAGGCGGGAACGAACGTGAACTTGGTGGCGAAGGCGCCCGGGCCCTCGTTGACGCAGTGGCCGGCGGTGGAGACGGTGCTCTTGTTCGTGGAGGAGACCGAGTTGCCCGAGCAGACGTAGTTGGTGCCGCCCAGGGTGAAGAAGACCTTGCCGATGTGCTTGACCGGTGTCTCGCTGGCATTTGCCTTGGGCTGGACTTCCTTGGCCTGGCGCAGCGGGCTCTGGGCCTCCACCGTGCTGGGCGCCCCGGCTTCGGCCGGCCGGCTCAGGGCGGCCGTGGAGTTGGCGCTCCGCTGTTTGGCCTTTTCGGCCAGCACGTCACCGGGGATGGCGTTGCGCATCCGCTCGGCCGTCCAGTACTCCGCTCCGCCTGTCTCGACGACGGTGTGGCTGCTGACCCCCGACGTCTCCGTCGGTGCCTTGCCGGGTGCCGGGGCTGCGCTGGCTGCCCCCGCAGCGCTCAATGCCAGGAGTGCTGCGGCCGAGAGGCTCAATAGGCTGGTGGCCAGAGTTTTGGGTGTTCTCATGGTTGTCCTAACCGGTGGAAAGCGGTGCGGCTGCCGGTGGCGTCCGCTGTGATGGGAACGAAACTACGGGACTTTGACCAATCTGTAAAGCATCTTGTCAAGTCTTGTCATGACGGGTTGTGCGCTTCATGGAGTCCGGGGCGGACGACGCCGGTAGGCGGCAACCCGGCTCCCTCGGGTAAGTTAGTGATGTTGAGATAACACAAAATTCCGGAAATACCCAGACCTTCAGGGAGACGCCCGAGCAATGGCAAAGATTATCTATACCCACACCGACGAAGCGCCGATGCTGGCAACCTATTCGTTCTTGCCGATTGTCGAAGCCTACGCTTCGACGGCCGGTGTGGAGGTGGAGACCCGAGACATTTCGCTGGCCGGCCGCATCATCGCCGCGTTCGGCGACTACCTCACCGAAGAGCAGCGCGTCAGTGACGCCCTGGCCGAGCTTGGCGGCCTCGTCAAGAAGCCCGAGGCCAACATCATCAAGCTGCCCAACATCAGCGCCTCGACGCCGCAGCTGAAGGCCGCCATCGCGGAACTCCAGGGCCAGGGCTACGCCCTTCCGGACTACCCGGACAACCCCTCCTCGGACGAGGAGACGGACATCCGCTCCCGCTACGACAAGATCAAGGGTTCCGCCGTCAACCCGGTGCTCCGCGAGGGCAACTCGGACCGCCGCGCGCCGCTGTCGGTCAAGGCCTATGCCCGCCAGAACCCGCACAGCATGGGCGCCTGGACCCCCGAGTCCAAGACCAACGTCGCCACCATGGACGCCGATGACTTCCGCTCCAACGAGAAGTCCGTGGTCATCAAGGCCGACGGCAACGTCAAGATCCAGCTGGTCAAGGAGGACGGCACGGTCAAGGTGCTCAAGCGTGCCTTCCCCGTCCTCGCCGGCGAGGTCATCGACGGCACCGTGATGCGCGCGGCCGCGCTGGATACCTTCCTCGCCGCACAGGTGGCCCGCGCGAAGGAAGAGGGTGTGCTGTTCTCCGCCCACCTGAAGGCCACCATGATGAAGGTCTCGGACCCGATCATCTTCGGCCACGTCGTCAAGGCGTACTTCGCCGACCTCTTCGACACGTACGGCGCCCAGCTCGCCGCCGCCGGCCTGAGCCCGAACAACGGCCTCGCCTCCATCCTCAACGGCCTCGAGGACCTCCCCGAGGAGATCCGCGCCGACGTCGAGGCAGCCATCCAGAAGGGCCTGAACGACGGCCCCGAGCTGGCCATGGTCGATTCCGACAAGGGCATCACCAACCTGCACGTCCCCTCCGACGTGATCGTGGACGCCTCCATGCCGGCCATGATCCGCAGCTCCGGACACATGTGGGGCCGCGACGGCCAGGAAGCCGACACGCTCGCCGTCCTCCCGGACAGCAGCTACGCCGGCATCTACCAGGTGGTCATCGACGACTGCCGCGCCCACGGCGCCTTCGACCCCACCACGATGGGCACCGTCCCGAACGTCGGCCTGATGGCCCAGGCCGCCGAGGAATACGGCAGCCACGACAAGACCTTCGAGATCCAGTCCGCCGGCACCGTGCAGCTGATCGGCGACGCCGGCACCGTGCTGATCGAGCACCAGGTCGCCCCGGGTGACATCTGGCGCGCCTGCCAGACCAAGGATGTCCCGGTCCGCGACTGGGTCAAGCTGGCCGTCACCCGCGCCCGCGCCTCCGCCACGCCGGCCGTCTTCTGGCTGGACAAGAGCCGCGCCCACGACGCCCAGATGATCGCCAAGGTGGAGGAATACCTCAAGGAACACGACACCGAGGGCCTGGAGATCGCCATCCTGTCCCCGGTCGAGGCTACGGCCTTCACACTGGAGCGGATCCGTAAGGGCGAGGACACCATCTCGGTGACCGGCAACGTGCTGCGCGACTACCTTACGGACCTGTTCCCGATCCTGGAACTTGGCACCAGCGCCAAGATGCTCTCCGTGGTGCCGCTGATCAACGGCGGCGGCCTCTTCGAAACCGGCGCCGGCGGCTCTGCCCCGAAGCACGTCCAGCAGCTTCTGAAGGAAAACCACCTGCGCTGGGACAGCCTGGGTGAGTTCCTGGCCCTGGCCGTCAGCTTTGAGCACCTTGCCACGTCCACGGGCAACGCCCGCGCGCAGATCCTTGCCGACACCCTGGACCGCGCCACCGGGACGTTCCTGCTGGAGAACAAGTCCCCGAAGCGCAAGGCCGGCGAACTGGACAACCGCGGCAGCCACTTCTACCTGGCCAAGTTCTGGGCCCAGGAACTGTCCCGCCAGACCGACGACGCCGAGCTGGCCGCGGCCTTCGCCGCCGTCTCCGGCGCGCTGGATGCCGGCGAGGAAACCATCGTCGGAGAGCTCCTGGCTGCCCAGGGCTCGCCGGTGGACCTCGGCGGGTACTATCACCCGGACGAGGCCAAGGTCACCGCAGTCATGCGGCCCTCGGCCAAGTTCAGCGAAGTCCTGTCGATGCTGGGCTAGGACCGCCACGCCGTTTCACCGGCGACAGGCAACGCCGAACGGCGCAGCGGAAACTTCCGCTGCGCCGTTCGGCGTTTTTGCCCTGTCAGGGCCGCTGCCGGCGTCGCCGTCGGAACGGCCCGGCGCGGCTTCAGCCGTTCTTGCCCTTACCCTTCGGCTTGCCCTTGTCGGCCGGCGCGGGCGCGACGGCGGGCGGGGGAGCCGCAGCGGCTGCAGCGGCCTGCGCGGCTGCTGCCTGCGCCGCCGCTTTTTCTGCTTGCGCCTTGTCTGCCGCGGCCTTGTCTGCTGCCGCTTTGTCTGCGGCGGCCTTGGCCTTCTGCTCGGCGGCAACCCGGGCGGCTTCGGCCTGCCGGGCCTTGAGGTCCGCCCGGACGGCGTCGACGGACTTGCTGATGCTCTGGTGCCGTTTGAAGGACACGTCCCCGCGGGCAGCCGCCTCATCCAGTTCCAGCACGAAAGCGTCAAGGTGCTTCAGTGATGCGGCCGGATCATTGGCGGCGGCTGCCCCGGTCACGGCAAGGACCTTGGATTGCAGCTGCCGGGCGGCATTGCGGTCCAGATCCGGGGCGGCGGCGCAGCCGCCAAGGGTGGCGGTGACGAGCGCCATGCCAAGGACCGCGCCGGCGAGGCGCAGACGCCGGCTGTTGCGCGCGGCGCCGCGGGCCCGCCGGTTAATCAAGCTCATGGTTCCACGCTCTTCTGCAGCTCTTTCAGGTGCTCGCCAAGCTCCCCGGGCACACCCGGGTAGGGGACGACGTCGGGCGGTTCAGGGGTTGCCAGGGCGACGACGGCGGCGACGCCACCCGTCATGACGGCCAGCAACGCAAGGGACAGCAGGATCCGGGTGCGGCGGCGGGACCGCCTGAAGCGTGCAGCGGACCGCATCAGGAGTGACCTCCGGCCTGGGCCGGCCACTGCGTCCGGGTCCAGCCGGTGCAGGGCCAGCGTCCCCCCGCCCGAGCGGGTGGAAGAGGCGTCTTCGGGAACCGGTGCCGCGGCAGGCAGCCGCGGTGGCCGGCCCGGAGGGGCGGGCAGCACCCGGGTCCGCTCTTCGGCCAGGAGGCCGGGAAGGGCGCCGGGCGAGATCAGGGCATGCCGCAGCGCCACCTCGAGGTCCGCTGCAGACGGACGGTCCAAGGGGTCCAGCGCTGTCATGGACCGGATCAGCTTGGCCCATTCGGCCGGGACGGAATCGGGGATGCCCGGTGCCCTGTGCAGTCTCGCCACCGCGGATTCCACCGCGCTGCCGGGATATTCGACCTCTCCCTTGAGGCATTCGAGCAGGACCAGCCCCAGGGAATAGATGTCGCTGGCCGGGCCCAGGTCCGCGCCCCGGGACTGTTCCGGGCTCAGGTACGCGGCGGTGCCCACCATGGTGCCCGTCGCTGTCAGCCGGGTGCCATCCATCATGCGGGCGATCCCGAAGTCGGTGAGTTTGGGCCGCAGCGGTTCCCCGGGACGGACCGGAACCAGGAGGATGTTCGCCGGCTTGATATCCCTGTGGATGATGCCGAGCGAGTGCACGTAGGCCAGGGCGTCCGACACTCCGGCTCCGATGACCGCGATCTCAGCCAGCGGCAGCGGGCTGTGCCGGATCCGCGTCCGGAGGTCCTGTCCGTCAACGAGTTCCATCGTGAGGAAGGGGCGGGGTTCCCCGGGGATCCGGGTGTCCGTGCCGGCGTCGAACAATGTGACCAGGCTCGGATGGTTCAGGGTTGCCAGGAGTTGAATCTCGGCTTCCTGGCGCTTGAGTTCGTCGGCATCGGCGGACTGCGGCGCAAAGAGTTTGAGCGCCACGTCGCGGCCCAGGTTCATGTCCTTGGCGGCGTAGACGGAAGCCATGCCGCCCCGGCCGATCACTTCCCCCAGTTGGTATCGGCCGCCCAGGAGCTCGGCCGTGACGATATCGGGCGAACTGTCCACGTTTGTCCCCGTCCCTTCTCCGTGCGCCACGGCGGCGCACCTCCTGAATGATACCGGGACGGGTATCGGCTCCCCGCACTGCGGCCAAAGACCGATGGCCGCTGTGCGGGGCAGAAGCTTCCGCAGCCTGTCTGCCGTTGAGTCCCCCAGCGGACCCAACGACGGATTGCCTTGCCGGAGCCTGTTCACCGTTGAGTCCCCCAGCGGACCCAACGACGGATTGCCTTGCGGGGCCTGTTCACCGTTGAGTCCCCCAGCGGACCCAACGATGGACTGCCTTGCCGGAGTTGTGGGCCGTTGAGTCCCCCAGCGGACCCAACGACTTCGCTCCGGCCTCACAAAGACCTGGCGGGAGCGGGGCTCTTAGGGCGGGCGTTCCTCCTGCTGGGGGCAGGGTTTGCGGCGCGCAGGGGGGCCTCCGGGGCTGGCCGGCGCGGCGTCCGGTCCTGCAGGCGCTGACGACGTCAGTCCCGAGGCGGGGGAGGCGAAAGAGGCAAACGGGGTGCCGGAGTACCGGCGGTGGACGGTGGCGTCCATGGGGAATCTCCTGAATGACTGTTAACGGGCGCTCAACGGCAGCCCGAATGGCCGTGCTCTGTGGAAGGCAGAGACGGCTAACTAGTCAGGGGAGGAACCGGGGTCAGCAGCGTCGGCGGAATGGACGTGCTGAAGCGGGCCGCGGATTGGTTCCGCGCCGGCGGTGGGAATGACCAGGTACTGGTTGGGAAGCCAGGCGGCTCCACATCCGGGGCCGCCGGACGAGACCGTATTTCCGGTTCCGGAGCCGGGAGCCGCGGGCAGGGCGTTGGGGGCGGGCAGACCTGTCCCGTTGGGCATGGGGCCAGGGCGGTGCTTACCGCTAGGGGCCGGCGGCGCAGGTTCTCCCGGTGCCTTTTCCTGCGGGTGCGTGCTGCCGGGCTGCTGGACCTTCCCCGTCAGGCTGATCTCTCCTGCCAGCACCGGGAGGTACAGGACCCTTCCAAGGAACTCGTTGCCCGACGCCCACCTGGCGTGCTGCAGGTCCCTCAAAGCCTGGCCGCCGACCTGGCAGCCGGCGGGGATTCCGGATGCACGTGCATCCGCGGACGCCGGAGAGACCACCGTTGCCGGTGCGACCACGGACGCCGTCGAGACCACGGACGCCGTCGAGACCACGGGTGCCGGTGCGACCACGGGTGCCGGTGCGACCACCGGTGCCGGTGCGACCACGGGGCCCGGGGCAGGGGGAGACGTTTCGGGGAGAACGACGTCCTGGAGATCCGGCCCAGGACCGGTTGGATCAACGGGCGGTGCCGGACTTGTCGCTGGCGGCACTGACGGCACCTGGCCCGCCCCCACCGGATCGGCGGGCACCGAATCCGGGACCGGGGCCGGGGTTGTGCCTGGAGGCGTGGGGTCCGGGGCCGGGGCGGTCACGGGAGGGGATGGATCGGCAGCCGGCGGTGCGGGATCGGGCGCCGGAGTGGTCACGGGTGGAGCTGGATCGGGTGCAGGAGCGGGCGGAGCGGGCTCCAGCACAGGTTCAGGAACGGGAGGAGCGGGAGGGGCCGGCGGTGCGGGAGGAACAGCAGGGGCCCGAGGGTCGGGCGCCAGAACGGGCGCGGGGACAGCAGGCTCGGGCGGAGGCGCCGGAGATGGGGGGTCTGGAGTTGAGGGGGTTGGGGCTGGTTCACCGTCGGGGGTCGGAACCGGAACAGCTGCCCAGGTGGTTTCCGCGGCCGTGGGCACGGCAGCGACAATGACGTGGGCTACCGTCAAAACCGTTGGAACCGGGTTCGCTGTCGCCGGCGCTGCTCCCGCGGGGACCGTCATGACTGTGGCGGCCGCCGTCGGAGGGGGAGAAGCAGCCTCGTCAGCGCTGGCCGCCGTCGCTGCGAGCGTCAGCCAGGCGATCCCGGCGACACCGCCCAGAATCACCCGCCGGAAGGTTCGGCGCGCGCGTAGCGGGACAGCTGCTGGGTCCAAGTGCACACCCCATTCCCCGAACGCTCGATGGTTCCCTATAGGGTAAGTCCGCGCGCGGTGGAGAGTCCAGAGTGCATCACAAACTCGGCTGGCCCCAATCGCCGAAAACGGCCGTCACCGGGCGTCGTTGGGATAAATCACACCCAGCTGCGCGCGCACCCCGTCGAACAACCGCATGGTGTTGAGGGAATCCTCAAGCGGCATCACGGGGCTCTCGGTGAGACCTTGCTGGATGCAACGGGTCACCTCGCGCAGTTCGTAGCTGTAGCCCCGCCCGACGACGTCGAAGAATTCGCTGCGCGGCTCTTCGAAGCCCACCCGGACCAGAAGCTCCTTGGGGTTGTTGATCGAACCGAGGGACTGCAGGAAGCCATGGCTGCCGGCCACCGTTGCGGTGCGGGGGCCGTGCGCCAAAAGGGAGGAGGTCAGCTGCGCCTGGGCGCCGTGGTGGTAACCGAGCGTGAGCGCGTTCTGGGCGTCCACGCCGTCGTCGTTCAGCCAGCCGGTGGCACTGACCGTCTGCGGGAAGCCGAGCGTGCCCAGGGCCCAGAGCAGCGGGTAAACGGTGAGGTCCAGCAGCGCGCCGCCTCCGTCCTTGGGTGCCCAGAGGCGCGAGGCGGGCGAATACGGCGCCGGGAAGCCCAGGTCCGCCCCCACCCACTTGACCTCCCCGATCTCGCCGGAGGCGGCGATCTCGAAGGCCCGTTGCATGCTGGGCAGGAAGCGGCTCCACATGGCCTCCATCAGGAACAGGCCCTTGTTGCGCGCCAGCGACACGAGCTCCGAGGCCTCCCGGGCGTTGACAGTGAGCGCCTTCTCGCAGAGGACGTGCTTACCCGCGGTCAGGGCCGCCAGCGCGATCTCATGGTGGTGGGCGTGCGGCGTCGCGACGTAGACGACGTCGACGGCGTCGTTGGCAAGCAGCCGTTCATAACCGGTCTGCCCGTTCTGATCCCCGTACGCACGCGCGAAGCCGAAATCGGAGGCGAAGGCATCCGCTGCCGCCTGCGTGCGCGAACTGACGGCGTAGAGTTCGGCATCCGCAAGGAGTTCCAGGTCGCGGGTCACGGACGCCGCGATGCCTCCCGTGGCGATGACACCCCAGCGCAACCTGGCGCCTGTTGCAGTCCGGGGATCGGTGTCCGGCTGACTGAACAACCAGGGCTTGGCGATGAGGGCGGTCATGGTGCCATCTTCTCACCCGGGGCAGGGAGCGTCGGGGAGGGGGCCGCGGAAGCTGAGGGAGCGTCGGGGAGGGAGCCGCGGAAGCTGAGGGAGCGTCGGGGAGGGGAGCGCACCCGGCTTCCGCGGCGGCCCTGCCGGGCGGCCGGCAGGTCAGGCCGGGGAGCCTGCCGCGGCCCGGTTGCGCGCGCCCTCCTCCGTCAGCCGGCCCTGCTGGAGCCGGAACCTCCGGTCGGTCTTGTTCGCCAGGGAGCGGTCGTGGGTCACCACGAGGATGGTCGTGTTGTGGTCCCGGCTCAGCGAACTGAGGAGCTCGATGATGTGCTCCCCGGTCTGTTCGTCGAGGTTGCCCGTGGGTTCGTCCGCCAGGATCAGTTGGGGGGAGTTGGCCAGCGCGCGGGCGATCGCCACGCGTTGCTGCTCGCCGCCGGAGAGCCGGTTGATACGGCGGACATGCTTGTCCGGATCGAGCTGCACCTGCTCCAGCAGTTCCCGGGCACGCCCCAGGCGGACGGCCTTCCGGATCCCCGCAAACTCCATGGGCAGCATGACGTTGTCCACCGCGGACAGGTTGGGAATCAGGTTGAACTGCTGGAACACGAAGCCGATGTCCCGCCGCCGGTACTCGGTGAGCTTGCTGTCGGGCATGCCGGCCAGGCTCACGCCGTTGACCAGCACATCCCCGCTGGTCGGCTTATCGAGGGCGCCGAGGAGGGACAACAGGGTGCTCTTGCCGCTGCCGCTCTTGCCCACGATGGAGGCCAGCGTGCCCTGCTCGAGCTCGAAGCTGACATCATTGACCGGCTTAATGGTGCGGTCGCCGGACTTGAACGTGCGGACCAGGTTCTTGACTTCAATCATGGCTACTCTCCCCGGAGGACTTCGATGGGACGGATGCGGGCGGTCAGGAGGGCCGGAACCAGCGCCCCGATGATGGCGACACCAAACACCGCGGCAATACCGGCGGCGATCACACCGGGCGAGGCGCTCGCGGTGACGGACGTCAGCAGCTGGCTGGCCCCGCCAAGGGGTCCTTCGCCGGGCGCGCCGGGGAATCCGCCGGGCGTGCCGCCGGGGATGCCGCGCTGGCCGGGCACGGTGGTGGTGGCGGTGTTGGAGCTGATCAGTGCGGAGGCGATGCCGCCGCTGGCGAAGGACGCGACGGCGGCACCCACCGCACTGCCCAGGGCCACGAGGACCAGCGCCTCCAGGACGAACTGCAGCCCGATGGTGCGGTTCCGGGCACCGATTGCCTTCAGCACGCCGATTTCCCGGCGGCGCTCGCGGACCAGCATGACCATGATCAGCAAAATGATCAGGCCCGCGGTGGCGAGGGCCGCCACGAAGGCGATGAAGGAGATGTTCTTGACGCTGCCGAGCGAGCTGACCGCGCTTTCAAGGTTGCGCTGGCCCTGGCTGACGTCGGCCGCATCGGAGCCCAGCGCCTCCTGCAGGGCCGTCTTGGCGGCCTCGACGTTTTCCATCGAATTCACGGTGACGATCATCGTGGAAAGTTCCCCGGGGAGTTCCGCGAGTGTCTGGGCCGCAGGGAGTGTCAGGTACAGGGCGTTGTTGCCGAACGCGGTGCCGGCGTCGAACAGGCCCGCC
Source organism: Arthrobacter sp. 001422645 (assembly GCF_059816125.1). NCBI lineage: Bacteria > Bacillati > Actinomycetota > Actinomycetes > Micrococcales > Micrococcaceae > Arthrobacter > Arthrobacter sp. 001422645. Next base: position 44,731 of record NZ_JCBANT010000004.1, read on the forward strand.
ACGGTGAAGCTCTGGTCGTTGATGGTGAACGTCGAGCCGACGGCAAGGCCGTTCTTCTCGGCCAGGGTGGTACCGAGCAGGGCACCGGTGGAGGCGGCCGTGTAGTCGCCCAGCCCCGTGCCCTCCGTCAGTTCCAGTGCCTTGCCGGTGGTGTCTACCTCGGCGCCGATGCCGGTGGCTGTGATGGGCACCGAGAACGCCGGCGCCGTCCCCGACGTCCCGGACGTCCCGGTGGAGGCCTGGTTGCGGGCGCCGAGCGTTCCGGCGTCGACGGCGGCGGTGAGACTCGTAGTCAGCGTGGTGGCGGCCTGCCCGCCCGGTCCACCCTGTCCGCCAAGACCTCCCGGACCTCCGGTCTGGGCGGCGGCCGCATCGGCGTTGCGGAGCCGCAGCGCCTTGGTGCCGACCACCGTGCTCACGTTCGGCACGGAGGCCGCCGTCGTGGCCTGTTCCGCGGTCAGCGGCTCGCCGCCGCCTTCGAAGCCCTGGCCGCCCGCAGGATTGACGGTGAGGACGGTGCCCACCGAGGCATTCAGTTCCGCGACCTTCCCCGCGACGGCCTGGTTGGCCACCAGCATGGCCAGTGCGAGGCCGATGGCAACCGCCAGAACGGCCACCACGGCAGCTGTTCGGACCTTGTTTCTGAAGGCGTTGCCTACACTCCGGGCAAGGACGCTCACGTGACTCCTAGGGATCTTGGGTCGGCCGGAATAGCCGGCGGTAGACACCACACTGGTACGGGCTGCTGTGCGGACCGCTTTCCGGAGCTATGGATCCGCTGTGAAGGTCTGCCCCGGAGTGAGGGCAGCAAAAAGCCCCGGCCCGCCAGGAGGCGGAGCCGGGGCTCCTTGAGGTGCTGTCTACACAGGAACTACTGCGTCAGCGGTCCAAGGACCGGATCGTTGACGTAGGCCGTCTTGACGTTTTCCTGCGTCACGATGACCGGTTCCAGCAGGTACGCGGGAACAATCTTGACCTTGTTGTCGTAGGACTTGTCATCGTTGATCTCCGGCGTCTTGCCGGCCTGGAGGTCCTTGACCATGGTGATGGCATGCTCCACGAGCTTGCTGGTGTCCTTGTTGATGGTGGAGTACTGCTCACCGGCCATGATGGACTTCACGGACTCAACCTCGGAGTCCTGGCCTGTGACAACCGGAATCGGCTTGCCGGCGGCCTTGACGGACGTGATGATGGCGCGGGCCAGGGTGTCGTTCGGGGACAGCACACCGTCAAGGGTGGCGCTCGCGTAGGTTCCGGCGAGCAGGGTGTCCATGCGCTTCTGGGCGTTCTCTGCCTTCCAGCCCTGGGTAACGGCCTGCTCGAAGGAGGTCTGGCCGGAGAGCACCTTCAGGGTGCCGTCGTCCATCTTCGGCTTCAGGACGCTCATGGCGCCGTCGAAGAAGACCTTCGCATTGGCGTCATCAGGCGAGCCTGCGAAGAGCTCGATGTTGTAGGGGCCTTCCGGCTTCTTGGCCTTCATGCCCTCCAGCAGGGCCTGGCCCTGGAGTTCGCCGACCTTGAAGTTGTCGTAGGCCACGTAGTAGTCCACGTTCGGGGTGTTCAGCAGCAGCCGGTCATACGCGATGATCGTGGCGCCGGATTCCTTGGCCTGCTGGAGCTGGGTGCCCAGCTGCGCACCGTCGATGGCGCCAACGATGATGACCTTGGCGCCCTTGGTGATCATGGCGCTGATCTGGTTCTGCTGTTCCGAAACGCCGCCGTTGGCGAACTGCACATCCGGCTTGAAGCCGGCTTCCTTGAGTCCGTCATTGAAGAGCGTCTCTGCCAGCACCCAGTTTTCGCTGGTCTTCTGGGGGAGCGCGACGCCGATCAGGGAGTCCTTCGGGAAGGCCTCGCCGCCGGTGGTGGAACCGCCGGTCGCCCCGCTGTCGGAGCGGCCGCAGGCTGTCAGCGCCAGTGCCGCAATAGCAGCGATTGCTGCTGCCTTTCCTGCTTTACCAATCATTCGCATTGCTTGGTTCACTTTCTTTAGATGGTGTGCGGAGAATCGTGATGGAGCGGATCAGGGGCGGACTAGGCGCCGCGGGAGATGACCTCTTTGGTGGAGGTTGTCTCGTCGGCCTTCATCTCGCTGCTGCGGCCGAAGTTCTTGAACATCAGGCCGATGATGGATTTCTTGCCCTGGGTCTTGTTGTAGACATCGAACGCGACGGCGATCAGGAGCACCAGACCCTTGATGATCTGGGTGAGGTCGGCGCCGACGCCGAGGAGCTGTAGGCCGTTGTTCAGCACGGCCATCACCAGGCCACCGACAATCGAGCCGATCACGGTGCCGACGCCGCCGGTCACCGCTGCGCCGCCGATGAAGACGGCCGCGATGGCATCCAGTTCCCAGCCGACGCCGTCGAACGGGCCCGACGCGGTGGAGCGGCCGACGAAGATCATGCCGGCGAGGCCGGCCAGGATGGACATGTTCATCATCACCAGGAAGTTGACCTTCTTGGACTGGACGCCGGAGAGCTCGGCGGCGTGGCGGTTGCCGCCGACGGCGTAGATGTGGCGGCCGATGACGGTCTTGGAGGAGATGAAGCCGTAGACGATGACCAGGACGGCGAGGATCAGCCCGGGGATCGGGAAGGACGTGCCCGGCCGGCCGGTGGCGAAGAGGTAGGTGGCGTACAGGATGGCGCCGCAGATCAGGACCAGCTTGACGACGCTGACCCAGGCTTCGGGTACCTCGGCGCCGAGGGCCTTGGCGTTGCGGCGGGAGCGGATCTCGCTGAAGACCACGAAGGCGACGGCGGCCAGGCCCAGGAGCAGGGTGAGGTTGTTGTAGCCGGTGCTGGGTCCGATTTCGGGAAGGTAGCCGGAGCCGATGTACTGGTAATCCCCGGGAACCGGGATGGTGTTCGACTTGCCGACGAACTGGTTGGCGCCGCGGAAAATGAGCATGCCGGACAGCGTGACAATGAACGCCGGGATGCCGACGTAGGCCGTCCAGAAGCCTTGCCAGGCGCCGATCAGGACGCCCAGGAGCAGCCCCATGAGGACACCCAGGTACCACGGGATGCCCCAGTCCCTGATGAACAGGGCCACACAGACGCCCACGAACGCCGCAACCGAACCGACGGACAGGTCGATGTGCCCTGCGATGATCACCAGCACCATACCGATGGCGAGGATCAGGATGTAGGAGTTGCCGTTGAAGAGGTTGATGACGTTGCCCGGGGTGAGCGTGCGGCCATCTGTTGCAATCTGGAAGAAGATGATCAGGGCCACCAGGGCGAAGATCATGCCGAATTGGCGGGTGTTGCCGCCAAAGAGCTTCTTGAGCGCGTTCATTGTTTCAGTCCTTGTTTCCGGAGGGTTCGGAGTGTTCTGGATGGCCCAGCGGGTCAGGCGGTCTTGCGGGCGGAGGTCATGAGCTTCATGAGGTTTTCCTGACTTGCTTCGTCCTTGTTGAGCACGCCGGTGATGGCGCCTTCGAAGATGGTGTAGATGCGGTCCGAGAGGCCCAGCAGCTCGGGCAGCTCCGAGGAAATCACAATGACGCCCTTCCCCTGGTTGGCCAGCTGCTGGATGATGCCGTAGATCTCGTACTTGGCGCCGACATCGATCCCGCGGGTGGGCTCGTCGAGGATCAGCAGCTCAGGATCGGTGAACATCCATTTCGCCAGCACCACCTTCTGTTGGTTGCCTCCGGAGAGTTTTGCCACGCCTTCCTCCACCGAGGGCGCCTTGGTCCGCAGCGATTTGCGGTACTGCTCGGCCACGGTGAAGACCTTGTTGGCGTCGATGACGTTGTGCTTGCTGACCTTGCGCAGGTTGGCGGAGACCGTGGTGGCTTTGATGTCGTCCAGCAGGTTCAGCCCGAGCATCTTGCGGTCCTCGGTGACGTAGCCCAGGCCGGCGTCGATGGCCTGGCGGACGCTCTTGAGCTCCACCTCCTTGCCGTCCAGGTACACCTGCCCGGAGAGGAACCGGCCGTAGGACCGGCCGAAGACGGAGCGGGCCAGTTCGGTACGGCCCGCGCCCATCAGCCCGGCGAAGCCGACGATCTCGCCGCGGCGGACGAAGAAGTTGGAGTTCTTGCAGACCATGCGGTCCTGGACCTGCGGGTGGCCCACGTTCCAGTTCTTGACTTCGAAGAAGACCTCGCCGATCTTCGGCTCGTGGTCCGGGAACCGGGATTCCAGCGTCCGGCCCACCATGCCCTTGATGATGCGGTCCTCGTCGACGCCGTCGGCCTTGACGTTCAGCGTCTCGATCGATTTGCCGTCACGGATGATGGTGATGGAGTCCGCGATCTGCTCGATCTCGTTCAGCTTGTGGGAAATGATGATGGACGTGATGCCGCGGCCTTTCAGGCCGAGCATGAGGTCCAGCAGGTGCTGGGAGTCGGATTCGTTCAGTGCCGCCGTGGGCTCGTCGAGGATGAGCAGCTTCACCGACTTGTTCAGGGCCTTAGCGATTTCTACAAGCTGTTGCTTGCCGACGCCGATCTCCTTGATCGGGGTTTCCGGGTCCTCCCGGAGCCCCACCCGGGCCAGCAGTTCGGTGGAGCGGATCCGGGCCTCGGCCCAGTCGATCACGCCGCGCTTGGTGGGCTCGTTGCCCAGGAAGATGTTCTCCATGATGGACAGCTCGGGGATCAGCGCGAGTTCCTGGTGGATGATCACGATGCCGGCGTGTTCGCTGGCCCGGATGTCCTTGAATTCCTGGACTTCGCTCTGGTAAACGATGTCCCCGGTGTAGCTGCCGAAGGGGTAGACCCCGGAAAGCACCTTCATCAGGGTGGACTTGCCGGCGCCGTTCTCACCGCAAATCGCGTGGATCTCACCGGCCTTCACCCGCAGGTTCACCTCGGCCAATGCTTTAACGCCGGGGAACTCTTTGGTGATGGAGCGCATCTCGAGGATTACCGGATCGCTGTGCGTGTTGAGGGACGTCATCTGCCCTTACGCCTCCAATGCATGACTTCGTTGTCCGCCCCTGCAAACCGCAGGGCCGTCTGATGAGAAAGTAAACTGGATCACAGGCGTTGTCGTCAAGTCTTTAACGCAACGGCCCGGTAACGAAAACTTAGTTCCGCCGGATTCCGGCGTGCTGGAAGACCAGTGCGGTGGCCCCGAGGGCCTCGGCGCGGTCACCCAGCGAGGACATGGTGAGCGTTGTCGTTTCGCCGATCACGGGCACCGCGTGCCGGACCAGGCCGCGCCGGATCGGATCCAGCAGCAGTTCGCCGAGCCCTGCCAGCGGCCCGCCGACCACAATCACTTCGGGGTTGATCAGGTTGGCCACATTGCCCAGCGCGCGGCCGACGGCGAGCCCGGCGTCGTCGACGACGCGCAGGGTCGCGGAGTCCCGCGCGATGGCCTTGCGGACGATGTCCTCGGGGGTGATCGGTTTGTCCTCGCCGCGGCTCAGGAGCTCGATCATGGTGGTGGTCGACGCGATGGTTTCCAGACAGCCGCGGTTGCCGCAGCGGCAGACCAGCCCGTGCTCGTGGATCGTCGCGTGGCCGATTTCGCCGGTGATGCCCACGTTGCCGTAGTAGGGCATGCCGTTCAGGATCAGCCCCGCGCCGATGCCGGAGCCGATCTTGAGGAACATCAGGTTGCTGATGCCGGTATGCGGCCCCCAGGTGACCTCGGAGAGGGCGCCCAAGTTGGCGTCGTTGTCCACGAAAACCGGGAGATTCAGGGCGTCCTCGAGGCGCTGCAGGATGTTGATGCCCACCCATTCGGGCAGGATGGCGCCCTGCGCCACCGTGCCCGTCCGGCGGTCGATGGGGCCGGGGATGCCGACGCCGGCCCCGACGACGGCGCTGCGTTCCACGCCGCTGTTGGCCAGGAGCCGGTCAAGGAGTCCGACGGCGGCCACGATGCCCTCCTCGGCGTGGTGGCCCAGGGGGAGCAGGATCGATTCCTCGGCGATCACGTGATAGCTCAGCGAAGCCAGCACGACGCGCAGGTGCCGGCGGCCGAAGTCGATGCCGACGGCCACGGCGCCGTTGCTGTTGAGCCGGACGTTCAGGGCCCGCCGCCCGGAGCTGGTGATCGGTTCGGTGGAGGCCAGCCCGGCGTCCTGCATGATCTTCACGATGTTCGAGACCGTGGCCGTGGAGAGGCCGGTCTGCCGCGCGAGTTCCGCCTGTGTGGAGGGACCGGCGAGAAGGCATTCGATGATCCGCTGTTGGTTCAGATGCCGGAGTGCGGATTGAGATCCGGGGTTCTTGGTTCGGCTCCTCGTTGAGCGCGTTGGTGAGGGCATGCAATGAAGATTGCCCCATCCGCCTCTTGTAGTCAAGAAGTTAACGCATGGCGGGTCGGGGGAGTCCGCCGGTGGGCCTCTGAGGGCCGGTGCGCGGGCTGGTGCCGCGCCTGCCCGGGCGCCTGCCGTGCGCCTGCCGGGCGCCTGCCGTGCGCCTGCCGGGCGCCTGCCGTGCACCTGCCGGGCCCGGCGGGGCATTTCACCCTGCTTCCCGGGCGGCCGGGCGGAAATGCACCGGGACGGCGATGCCGGCGGGTGGCTACGCTTGGGGAGCGAGAGTCCGCCGCCAAGGGCGGACCCCGGGATCCTGAGGTGGTAATGGTGCTGCTGGCCCTGATGCAGGCGAATGCCGCCGTACTGGATGTTGACGCCAATTGCGCCGCGGTGGAGGCCGCCGCCGGCAAGGCTGCGGCGGCCGGCGCCCAGCTGCTCCTCACCCCGGAGCTCTTCCCGGTGGGGTATGCGCCCCTCCGGCTGCGGGCGGAGTTCGACCCGGCGGCGCTGCCTTCCCTCCGGCGCGCCCTGGCAGACGTGGCCCGCCAGAACGGCATTGCGCTGGTCTACAGCCTCCCCGCCGTCACCGCCGCGGGGGACTGGCAGATCACGGCCACCCTCGTCGATAAGGACGGCGACGAGCTTCTCAGCTATGCCAAGGTCCATCTCTTCGGGCCGGAGGAGCGCCAGGCCTTTGCCCCCGCAGGCGCCAGCCCCGGCGTCGTGGACTTCCACGGACTCAGGACCTCACTGGTGATCTGCTACGACGTGGAGTTCCCCGAGACCGTCCGCGCCGCCGCGGTGCGCGGGGCCGAACTCTTGCTGGTGCCGACCGCCCTCGCGAAAGGATTCGACGCCGTGCCGCAGGTGCTGATCAGGGCGCGGGCGCTGGAGAACCATCTGGCGGTGGCCTATGCCAACCACTGCGGGACGGAGGAGGGCTGCGACTTCCTGGGCGGCAGCGTCATCGCAGCCCCGGACGGCGGTCTCCTGGCCTCGGCCGGCACCGGAGCCGAACTGCTGTTCGCCGAGCTGCCGGAACCGGGCGCGACCGGGCCCGAGGTCGCATACCTGGATGATCTCCGGCCGGAGATCTACCGTTCCTGGGGCGGCTGACCGGCGCCGGACTCCGGGGCCTCCGGCGCCGCCCGCATCCCGGGCAGTTCGTCCGTGTACTGCAGGGCAATCCAGAGCTCGGCCCGGGCCTGCGCGTGATTGAAATCCAGGTCCAGCAATTCCGCGAGAGTGCCGATCTGCCGGCGGATGCTGTTGCGGTGCAGGCCGGTGGCTTTGGCCGTGGCATCCCAGCTGCCGTTCGCGCCGAGCCAGGCACGGAGGATGCCGAGCAGGGCGTCCCGCCGTTCCGGTGCCAGCGCCAGCACGGGCGCCAGCAGCCGGGCGGCCAGCATGGCGCCGGCCTCCTTGCCGAGCAGCCCGGCCACGGACCACGTCACGTCATCAACCCGCACGCTGCGTCCGGTGGTCCCGACGCGGCCGCGAAGGGACCAGGCCCGCTGGTAGGCCTCCGCCAGACCGGAGAGCTCGGTGGCGCTCCCGACCACCAAGCGCCAGCCGAGCCGTTCCGCGGCGGCCAGCAGGGCGTCGTCGACCTTCAGCCGGGTGATGGTGGCAAAGCCGAAGTCGGTGATCTCCACCAGCTTGGTATCAAACTTCCGGCGCCACTCCAGCAGCTCCCGCACGGGACTCTCGCCGGAGCGGCCGGCGCGGCCCGGTGCGGCGGCGGCGCCTGCCGGGACAGCGGTGGCTGCGGCGGCTGCCGGGGCGTCCGGCGCCCCTGCAGCCTGCGGGCGGATGCCCAGCACCACGCGCAGCTGGCCGGACCGGGTGGAGGAGACGCTCTGCGCCAGCAGGTCCTTGAGTCCGTTGAGTTGGCGGGTGCCTCCGGACGCCACACTGTCCGGATGCAGCAGCAGCGCGGTGGCCAGCTGGCTGGGGGCCAGTGAGCCGCTGGTGCGCTGGCGCACCAGCAGTTCCAGCAGCCCGACGGCGGTGGAGACGACGCTGTTCTGGGCGGGGGTCAGCGGGGCGTCGGTGCCCAGGACCAGGGCGCCCAGGTTGGCGTCCCGGGTGCTGCGCAGGGGATACCCGAAGACCAGCGCCGAACCTGCCGTGCCAAACGAGTCCAGCTCCACCCGCGGGCCGCTGCCGGACAGCAGCCTTGCCAGCAGGGGCGCCAGCGCTGCCGCATCCGCGCCGGGCGTGGCGGGGGCTCCGGCTGCGCCGGCGGTTCCGCGGGCGCGCACCCGTCCGTCCGCGCCCACCAGGACTGCCCAGACCGGAACCCGCTGTACGAGGGCGGCCAGGAGCTCGTGCTCCGGCCGCGCCGACAACACTGCACGCATTAGCTGCCGGTTCGTGTCCGCGAGCTGCCGGAACGTCGCGGCGTTGTCCGATTCCAGCAACTGGGAGAACTCCAGGCCGACGGCGGCGAAGGGAACGGTTTTCGGGACGGCCACGAGGGTCAGGTTGTGGCGCCGGCAGGCCTGCACCACAGAATCGGGTACCGCGTCGAAGTACGGTTCCAGGCCGAAGCCCAGGGCGGAGACGCGCGCACCGACCAGCCTCCGCACGTAGGCGTCCACAAATTCTTCGGCGCCGCCCCCGCCCAGAAACGGCAGGCCGGCGGTGAGCAGGAACTCGCCGTCGAGCAGGTATGGGGTGGGATCCTCCAGCTCGCTCGGCTCCACCCAGCGCAGCCGTTCCGCCCCGTTGCCGCCGTCGTGCAGAACCGACAGGTCCGGCGGCAGCTGGCGCAGGAACTGTGCCAGGGTGACGAAACCCAGCCGCTCGGCGTCGTCAGCAGCCACGGTCGCCACGGGCGCCCGGGGCCGGGAGTTGCGGTGCATTAAGTCTCATGACTGAAGACTACAGGTCATTTTGCACAACCGTGAGAGCTGGCTCACAAGCCTAGGCTGGACGCGGGGAAAGACCACTACTGAAGAACGGACGTCAACGATGACTGTGCCAACTCTTATGGGAGAACGGCCACCGGCCACCACGGGCCGTCCCGGACTGACCGCGCAACTGCTTCGCCGCAAGCCGATCGGGCAGCTCGTCAGCGAAGCCGAAACCGGACACGGCGGCACGCGGCTGGTCCGCAGCTTCGGCGTGCTGCAGCTGACGATGATCAGCGTCGGTGCCACGCTCGGCACCGGCATCCTGGTCATCCTGGGTGAATCCGTGCCGCTGGCGGGCCCGGCCATCTGGATCTCCTTCGCGATCGCCGGGGTCGCTGCGCTGCTCTCCGCCGTCTCCTACGCCGAAATGGCCGGAATGGTGCCCGCGGCAGGGTCGAGCTACTCCTACACGTACGCGACTATGGGCGAAGGCATGGCCTGGATCTGCGGCTGGTGCCTGGTGCTCGAATACGCCGTCTCTGTCGCCGCCGTCGCCGTCGGGGCCGGCCAATATGTCAACGAAGCCCTCGCAGTCTTCGGCCTGGCGCTGCCGGACGCAATCTCGCAGCCGCCCGGGAACGGCGGCGTGCTGAACGTGCCGGCGATCGTGATCGTGGTCCTGGCCACGGCGCTGCTGGTCCGCGGCGCCAGGGAAAGCGCCTGGATCAACACGGCCATTGTGGTGATCAAGGTCGGCATCCTGGTGTTCTTCTGCGCCGTGGCCTTCACCGCGTTCAACGCCGCACACTTCGAACCGCTGCTGCCGATGGGAGCAGCCGGCGTCTCCGCCGCGGCCTCCCGGGTGTTCTTCTCCTACATCGGGTTCGATGCAGCCTCCACGGCCGGCGAGGAAGCCCGCAATCCGAAGCGCGACCTGCCCCGGGCCATCCTGCTTTCGATGCTGATCGTCACCACCATCTACGTGCTCGTCGCGGTCGCCGCGATCGGCGCGCGGCCCTGGGGCTGGTTCGACGGCACCGAAGCCGCCCTCGTGAAGATCCTGGAAGAGACCACCGGGCAGCCCTGGATTGCGCTGGTGTTCGCCGTCGGGGCCGTGCTGGCCATCGCCAGCATCGTGCTGACGGTCCTCTACGGCCAGACCCGCATCCTGCTGTCGATGTCACGGGACGGCATGGTGCCCAGAATCTTCAGCCGCGTCTCGCCCCGCACCGGCACCCCGGTGGCCGGGACCCTGATTGTGGGCACCGCCGTCGCCCTCACCGCGGGCCTCGTCCCGCTCGGTGCGCTGGCGGATGCCACCAGCATCGGCACGCTCTTCGCCTTCGCCCTGGTCAACGTCGCCGTCATCTACCTGCGGCGCCACCGGCCCGAACTCACGCGAAGCTTCCGCGTCCCGCTGTTTCCGCTGACCCCCATCCTGGGAGCCGCCATGTGCGGCTACCTCATGCTCAACCTGGGCGCCGACACGTGGGTGGTCTTTGGACTGTGGATGCTGGTGGGACTGGCCGTCTACTTCGGCTACGGCCGCAGGCACTCCCGGGTAGCGGCGCTCAGCCACGAGGAATACCGTGAATTATCCGCCGCAGCCCCGTCCGACCCCACACCCGAACCGATGAAAGTACACCACTCATGACAACCGCCACAGAATTCCCGGCCCCCGGACCGGCAGCGCCCGGCTCCGGCGACCGGGCCCCGATCACCATGCTGAATCCCGACTTCCCGTTCAGCTACGACCACTACCTGGCCCACCCGGACGGCCTGGGCACCGTCCCGGCCGGGCTGCACGGAACCGAAGTTGCCGTGGTCGGCGCAGGGCTCTCCGGACTGGTGGCGGCCCACGAGCTGATGAAACTGGGCCTGCGCCCGGTCCTCTACGAGGCGGACCAGATCGGCGGCCGGCTGCGGACCGCGAGCTTCCCCTCCGCCGCCGGCGTGGTCGCCGACCTCGGCGGGATGCGCTTCCCGGTGTCGGGCAAGGCGTTCTACCACTACGTCGAGCTGCTCGGTCTGGAAACCCAGGAGTTCCCGAACCCGCTGGCGGCGGCGACCTCCAGCACGGTGATCGAGCTCGCCGGGCAGAGGCACTACGCCCGCACCCCGGCGGACCTCCCGCCGTTCTTCCGGGAAGTCGCCGAGGCCTGGAAGGCCGCCGTCAACGACGGCGCCAAGTTCACCGAGATGCAGGACGCCATCCGCGCGCGGGACACCGCCCGGATCAAGGAGCTGTGGAACGGGCTGCTTCCCCTGCTGGATGAACAGACCTTCTACGGCTTCATCGCCGGCAGCGACTCGTTCAAGCAAGCCGGTTTCGCGCACCGCGAGGCGTTCGGCCAGGTGGGCTTCGGCACAGGCGGCTGGGACACGGACTTCCCCAACTCCATCCTCGAGATCCTGCGCGTCGTCTACACCGACGCCGACGACGCGCACCGGCTCATTGCCGGCGGGGCGCAACGGCTCCCGGAGGCACTCTGGCAGCACGCGCCGTCGGGCATGGCCCACTGGCCCGAGGGGACGTCGCTGGCGTCGCTGCACGCCGGTGCCCCGCGCGGCGCCGTGGACCGGATCGCCCGGGACGGCAGCGGCGACTTCCGCATCAGGGAGCAGTGGGGCCGCGAGGCTGCCTATCCGGCCGTGATCACCACCTGCCAGTCATGGCTGCTGTCGACACGGATCCACACCGAAGAAACCCTGTTCCCGGCAGAGCTGTGGACCGCGATCGAACGCTCCCACTACATGCAGTCGTCCAAGACCTTCGTGATGGTCGACCGGCCCTTCTGGAAGGACATCGATCCCGCGACGGGCCGCGAGGTCATGTCCATGACGCTGACCGACCGGCTGAACCGTGCCACGTACCTGCTGGACAACGGGCCGGACCAGCCCGCCGTCATCCTGCTCTCCTACACCTGGAACGACGACGCGCTGAAATGGCTGGCCCTGGACGCGGACCAGCGGGTGGAGCTGATGCTGCACTCGCTCGAGCAGATCTACCCGGGCGTGGACATCGCCGGCCACATCGTCGGCCAGCCCATCACCGTCTCGTGGGAAGCGGACCCCAACTTCATGGGGGCCTTCAAGGCCAACCTGCCGGGACACTACCGCTACCAGCAGCGCCTCTTCAGCCACTTCAAGCAGGACCGGCTCCCGGAGGAGCAGCGCGGGATCTTCCTGGCCGGCGACGACGTGTCGTTCACCGCCGGGTGGGCCGAGGGCGCGGTGACCACCGGACTGAACGCGGTCTGGGGCGTCGTCAACCACCTGGGCGGGGCCTCGGCGGCCGGGAACCCGGGGCCGGGCGATGTGCTGGACGAACTGGGCCCGATCTCGCTGGACTGAGTCTCCCAGCGTGCTTAGCCGTGCAGGTCGCGGTGCGCCCGGGCCAGCTCCCGGTAGTGCGCCGCGTTCTGCTGCACCCCGGCGAATTCCTCGTCGCTCAGCTCGCGCCGGACCTTGGCCGGCACGCCGGCCACCAGCGAGCGGGGCGGGACTACGGTTCCTTCCAGGACCACGGCGCCGGCCGCGACGAGCGACCCGGCGCCGATCACGGCACCGTTGAGGATGGTGGCGCTCATGCCGATCAGGCAGTCGTCCTCGACCGTGCAGCCGTGCACCACGGCGCTGTGCCCGACGCTGACCCGGGCGCCGACGGTGCAGGGGAAGCCGGGGTCCGCGTGCAGCACCACGTTGTCCTGCAGGTTGGTGCCGGCCCCCACGGTGATCGCGGCGGTGTCGGCCCGGACGGAGACGCCGTAGAAGGCGCTGGAGTCCTCGGCGAGGGTGGCCTTGCCGATCACCGAGGCGCTCGGTGCGATGAAGGCGGATTCGTGAACGGCCGGGGTGTCCCCGGCGAAAGCGTAAATGGGAGCCATGCCTCCAGCCTAGGACACGCCCCCGGCCCGTTGCGCTATCACTTGTGGTGGTTCTCCGGGCTGAGAACCACCAGAAGTGATGGGTCAACGGGGGTTGAACCGTGCCCGGAGCTGAGTAGGATCGGGCCATCAAATGCGCCGTCCGGGAGGTGGTCCGTGGTGACCGAGAACGTGTTCCTGCGAACGATGCGGCGGCTGGAGAACGCGGACCGCCTTGACCCGGCCGTCCGGGTTGCGGACCGCGCCACCCGGCGCGTCGGCGTCGTCCATGCCGCGGCCAACCTCGCCGCCACGCTCATCTTCCTGGCGTCCTGGGCCGCGCGGACCCGGGACCGGCACGGGTTGGGCGTGGGACTGGCCCGCGCAGGCGGAGCCCTGCTGATCATCGGCGGTTTCCTGGGCGGGTACATGGGCCGTGCGCGCCGCCCCTGAGCCCGTCCACCCACCGTTGAGCTATCACTTTTGGTCCCTTCCGGGCCCTCAGAACGACAACTACTGATAGGTCAACGGGGGGGTTAGGCGGGGGAGCGCAGGACTGTGAAGCCCGGTCCCTGGCCTGGTCCCTGTTCCGCAGAACCCGGCTCCGGGAGCACGACGGCGATCGGGGCGCCGGGCGCCGCCACCCGCTCGAGTTCGCGGACGACGTCGCCCCATTCCTCCGGCGGCAGGCCGGCCAGGGCGTCAACCGCCCATACGGACGGGAAGGCCGAATCGGCGAACGGCAACGACGGGGGGCCGGCCACCGAGGCTTCCAGCCCGTGGGCCCGGGCGGAATGGATGTGCTCCTCGGACCGGTCGACACCGGTGAAATGGATGCCGGAGCGCACAAAGCGCAACCCGTCCTCGCCCTGGCCGCAGTCAAGGCCCAGCACACCGTTGCGGCCCTCGGATTTGAGCAGGGCCACAAATTCCGAGAGCGGGTCTTCCGGGGAAAGTGCCATACCCCTATTCAATGACCAGCGTCAGGTGAATACAACAGGGTCAGTTGAATACAACCGTCCGGTTTCCGTCGAGGAGGACCCGGTGCTCGGCATGCCACTGCACCGCCTGGGCCAGCGTGCGTCCCTCCACGTCGCGGCCCATCTGGACGAACTGCTCGGCCGTCCGCCGGTGGTCCACGCGGATGACTTCCTGCTCGATGATGGGGCCCTCATCCAGGGCCGCGGTCACGTAGTGCGCGGTGGCGCCGATCAGCTTCACACCGCGGGCGTGCGCCTGGTGGTAGGGCTTGGCCCCCTTGAACGACGGCAGGAAGGAGTGGTGGATGTTGATGGCCTTGCCGGTCAGCTCCTGGCACAGGTCGTCGGAGATGATCTGCATGTAGCGGGCCAGGACCGTGAGCTCGACGTCGTGCTCGGCCATGAGTGCCCGGAGCTGGTCCTCGGCCTGGACTTTGGTTTCCGGGGTGACCGGGATGTGGTGGAAGGGGATGCCGTAGAACTCGGCCAGGCCCGCCAGGTCGCGGTGGTTGGACACGATGGCCGGGATCTCGATCGGCAGCGTGCCGGAGCGCTGCAGGAACAGCAGGTCGTTGAGGCAGTGCGCCGACGTGCTGGCCATCAGCAGGGTGCGGACCTTCCTGCCGGCCGGGTTGAGGCTCCACTGCATGCCGAACGCCTGGGCCACGGGCTCCAGGGCGGCCTGCAGCTCCAGCTGGGAGGCCGCCGTCGTGGCCTCGACGCGCATGAAGAAGGTGCCTGTGCTCTGGCTGCCGTACTGCTGTGAGTCGGTAATGTTGCACCCCGCGACGAGCAGGGCGCCGGCGACGGCGTGCACGATTCCGGGGCGGTCCGGGCAGGAGAGGGTGAGGATATAGGAAGCAGTCAGCTGGTGGTCAGTCACGGAGGATAGCCTACCCGCGGCGGCGCAGGGGCAGTGCGCAGGCTGTGGCCGGGAGCCCGGCCTGGGGTAGGCTGGAAGGGTCGCAACTGGCGTTGGGTGGCTAACCACCAGGGAGCGGCAATCACGAAGACCACGGATCGTACGCCTGGGCCGAGGGTCATGTTTTCCGGTCGGGAGCACCTGCTGCCGGTCCGCGTCGGTACCCCGCATACGGGTGCCGGTCCCTTGCCACGCCCCGTCTTCCGGGGCCGTAATCTAGGGGCGCCGCCGCGGACGAGCCGGTAACCTGACCTTAAGCAGTGCCCGTTGCCTAGCCAGGAGTTCCCCGTGACCACCTCTCTTAGCCTTTCGTCAGCCGCCGTGAGCAACCAGCCGCTGGCCGACCTCGATCCCGAAATCGCCGCCGTCCTTGCCCAGGAGCTGGGCCGCCAGCGCGGCACCCTGGAAATGATCGCCTCCGAGAACTTCGCCCCGCGCGCTGTCATGGAAGCCCAGGGCTCGGTCCTGACCAACAAGTACGCCGAGGGCTACCCCGGCCGCCGCTACTACGGCGGCTGCGAATACGTGGACATCGCCGAGCAGCTGGCGATCGACCGCGTGAAGGTGCTGTTCGGCGCCGAATACGCCAACGTCCAGCCGCACTCCGGCGCCCAGGCCAACGCCGCGGCCCTGTCCGCGATGATCAAGCCGGGCGAGAAGATCCTCGGCCTGTCCCTGGCCCACGGCGGGCACCTGACCCACGGCATGAAGCTGAACTTCTCCGGCAAGCTCTACGACGTTGCCGCCTACCAGGTCGAGGAAGGCAACTTCCGCATCGACATGGACAAGCTCCGCGAGCAGGCCATCGCCGAAAAGCCCCAGGTGATCATCGCCGGCTGGTCCGCCTACCCGCGCCACCTGGACTTCGCCGCGTTCCGCTCCATCGCCGACGAGGTCGGCGCCCTGCTCTGGACGGACATGGCGCACTTCGCCGGCCTCGTGGCCGCCGGACTGCACCCCAGCCCGGTCCCGCACTCCGACGTCGTTACCTCCACGGTGCACAAGACCCTTGCGGGGCCCCGCTCCGGCGTGATCCTGGCCAAGCAGGAGTGGGCCAAGAAGATCAACTCCAACGTCTTCCCGGGCCAGCAGGGCGGGCCGCTGATGCACGTCATCGCCGCCAAGGCCGTGGCGTTCAAGATCGCCGGTACGGAGGAATTCAAGGAGCGCCAGGAGCGCGTCCTGGAAGGCGCCCGGATCATCGCCGACCGCCTGAACCAGGCCGATGTGTCCGACGCCGGCGTGTCCGTCCTCACCGGCGGCACCGACGTGCACCTGGTCCTGGTGGACCTGCGCAACTCGCAGCTCGATGGCCAGCAGGCCGAAGACCTCCTGCACTCGGTGGGCATCACGGTCAACCGCAACGCCGTCCCGTTCGACCCGCGCCCGCCGATGGTCACCTCGGGCCTGCGCATCGGCACCCCCGCCCTGGCCACCCGGGGCTTCGGCGCCGAGGAGTTCACCGAGGTCGCGGAGATTATCGCCACAGCGCTGAAGGCCGGCTCCGCCACGGACGTGGAGGCGCTCCAGTCCCGTGTGGACAAGCTCGCCGCCGACTTCCCGCTGTACCCGCAGCACGAGCAGTGGTAAGCGGATGACGACGGAGACCACAAGCATCCCCGCAAGCACCGCCCGGATCCTTGACGGCAAAGCCACCGCCGCGACGATCAAGGCCGAACTGACCGAACGGGTCGCCGTCCTCAAGGCCCAGGGCATCGTTCCGGGCCTCGGCACCATCCTGGTGGGCTCCGACCCGGGCAGCACCTGGTACGTGGGCGGCAAGCACAAGGACTGCGCCGAGGTTGGCATCACGTCCATCCGCCGGGACCTGCCGGAGGACACCACCCAGGAGGAGCTGCTGGCCGTGGTCCGGGAGCTCAACGACAACCCGGAATGCACCGGCTACATCGTCCAGCTCCCGCTGCCCAAGCACATCGACCAGGACGTCATCCTGGAGGCCATGGATCCCGAGAAGGACGCCGACGGCCTGCACCCGATGAATCTCGGCCGGCTGGTGGCCAACGTCGGCGGCCCCATGAAGTCCCCACTGCCCTGCACCCCGAAGGGCTGCGTGGAACTGCTCACCCGGCACGGCATCGACCTCAACGGAAAGCGTGTGCTGGTGGTGGGCCGCGGCGTCACCATCGGCCGACCGGTGGGACTGCTGCTTACCCGCAAGGACGTCAACGCCACGGTCATCCTGGCCCACACCGGCACCGTCGACCTGCCTGCCGAACTCCGGCAGGCCGACGTCGTGATCGCCGCGGCCGGCCAGCCGCACATGATCAAGGCGGCGGACCTCAAGCCGGGCGCCATTGTGCTCGACGTCGGCGTCAGCCGCGTCGAGGACGGCTCCGGCAAGGCCGTGGTCACCGGAGACGTGGACCCCGCGGCGGCCGATGTCGCCGCCTGGCTCTCCCCGAATCCCGGCGGAGTGGGCCCCATGACCCGCGCCATGCTGCTGGCCAACGTGGTGGAAACCGCGGAACGGCACGCTGCCGCAGGCAGTAGAGAAAGCAGCAGCTCCGGCCACGCCTAGTCTCGGAGACGGAACGATCTGACCCCAGGGCGCCGCCTCCTTCGAAGGAGGCGGCGCCCTGGACGTTTGAGCCCGGGAGATAACGGAACGGCAAACGTCTGGATTTTTTACGAAAAGACTCTTTCATAGTTCGGCTGTTTCCATTACCGTGTTCGGGTGCCTGAACTCGCCTCAAAGCAAACCCCACCCTCGGAAGCCTCCCAAAAGGACGCCACCCAAAGCCGTCCCTCAAGTGCCGGCAGCCCCTCCGCTACCGGCGCTCCGCAGTACGTCATCACTGCCGAAAACCTGACCAAGCGCTACGGGGATGTCGCCGCCGTCGACGGTATCTCCTTCTCCGTGCCCGCCGGCGAGGCGTTCGGCCTGCTCGGCCCGAACGGCGCCGGCAAGTCCACCACCATGAAGATGATCGGCGGGGTGTCCCAGCGGACCTCCGGAAACCTCACCATCATGGGCCTGGACCCGGACCAGAACGGCCCGGAGGTCCGCGCGCACCTTGGCGTCGTCCCGCAGCAGGACAACCTGGACGAGGAGCTCAAGGTCCGGGACAACCTGCTGGTCTACGGCCGCTACTTCGGCCTGCCCATGAGCTACCTCAAGCCCAAGGCCGATGAGCTGCTGGAGTTCGCCCAGCTCACGGACAAGGCCAAATCCAAGGTCGATGCGCTCTCCGGCGGCATGAAGCGCCGGCTCACCATCGCGCGCTCCCTCATCAACGAACCGCGGATCCTGCTGCTGGACGAGCCCACCACCGGGCTGGACCCGCAGGCCCGGCACATCCTCTGGGACCGGCTCTTCCGGCTCAAGGAGCAGGGCGTCACCCTGATCCTCACCACCCACTACATGGACGAGGCCGAGCAGCTCTGCGACCGCCTGATTGTGGTGGACAAGGGCAAGATCATGGCCGAGGGCTCGCCCGCCAGCCTGATCCGCGAGTACTCCACCCGTGAAGTCCTGGAACTGCGCTTCGGCTCGGAACGCAACGCCACCGTCGGCGCCGAACTCGAAGGGATCGGCGAACGGCTGGAAACCCTGCCGGACCGCGTCCTGATCTACGCGCACGACGGCGAGGCCGCCCTCGAAGAGGTCTCCGCCCGCGGACTGCGCCCGGTGACCTCGCTGGTGCGCAGGTCCTCGCTCGAGGACGTCTTCCTGCGCCTGACCGGCAGGAGCCTCGTTGACTAAGAAGGCAGAGCTGACTCACTCAATTCCGGCCGGCACGACGGCGGTGCCCGCCCTCCGCGCGCATTCGCCGGAGGTCTCCGCGGCGAAGGCCCGGAAGTGGGGCGCGTTCTACTACGCCGAGCAGGTCCTGCGCGTGATGAAGGGCTACGGCTGGACCATCGTGATGTACGGCGTCGGGCAGCCAGTCGCCTACCTCTTTGCGATGGGCGTCGGGCTCGCCACCCTCGTGGACACTAACAGCACGGCGGCGTTCGGCGGGGTCAGCTACCTGGTGTTCATCGCGCCGGCGCTGCTGATCTCGGCCGCCGTGATGACCGCCGCGAACGAGTTCACCTTCCCGGTGATGGACGGTTTCAAATGGCGCCGGGTCTACTACGGACCGCACGCCTCCCCGTTGACGCCGGAGCAGATCGCGCTCGGACAGATCATCGCCGTCACGGTGCGCCTGCTGCTGCAGTCCGCCATCTACTTCGGCGTGGTGGCGTTGTTCGGCGCGTCCCCGAGCCCCTGGGGCTGGGCCTCCGTCCTGGTCGCCACCCTTGCCGGGCTGTCCTTCGGCCTGCCGCTGATGGCCTATGCGGCTTCCATCAAGGAGGACAAGGGCCAGTTCGCCATGGTGATGCGCTTCATCGTGATGCCGTTGTTCCTGTTTTCCGGGACCTTCTTCCCGCTGGACACCCTTCCCCTCGCCGTGCGCTGGATCGGCTGGATCTCCCCGATCTGGCACGGAACGGAGCTGGGCCGGGTGCTTAGCTACGGCTACGAGGAGCCCCCGCTGCTGACCATCGCGCACGTTGTGTTCCTGCTGGCGCTGTGCGTCGTCGGCTGGGTCCTGACCAAACGCCAGTTCGTCAAAAGGATGGGCGGATGAGCGCCATCACCACCGGCCCGGGGCCGGGGAACACCAGCGTCACCGAGGCGGCCCGCAACCGGCACTTCGGGTCGCTCTACTCCCGCAACGTCCGCGCCGTCGTAGCCCGCGGGCTGATGGCCACCAAGAGCAGCAACTGGATGGTGATGCTCTCGGGCTTCTTCGAGCCGGTGCTGTACCTGATCTCGATGGGCGTGGGCCTGGGCGCGATCGTCGGCTCGGTGCAGGGGCCCGGCGGCGGGGAAATCTCCTACGCGGAGTACATCGCCCCGGCCCTGCTGGCCGTGTCCGCGATGAACGGCGCGGTCTACGATTCCACCTGGAACGTGTTCTTCAAGATGAACTTCGCCAAGCTGTACCAGGGCATGCTGTACACCTCACTGGGCCCGCTGGACGTCGCCATGGGGGAGATTTTCCTGGCCCTGCTCCGCGGCCTGATGTACGCCACAGGATTCACCGCGGTGATGGGCCTGATGGGGCTGATCACCACACCGTGGGCCATCCTGATGATCCCGGCCGCGGTGCTGATCGCCTTCGGCTTCGCGAGTTTCGGCATGGGCATCACCAGCTACATGAAGACGTTCCAGCAGATGGACTGGATCAACTTCGTGATGCTGCCGATGTTCCTCTTCAGCGCCACGTTCTACCCGCTCAGCGTCTACCCGCAGTCCATCCAGTGGCTCATCCAGGCCATGCCGCTCTGGCACGGCGTGGAGCTGCTGCGGCAGATCAGCGTGGGAGTCTTCACCCCGGCCACCGCAGTGCATATTGGCTACTACCTCGTGATGATTGCCCTCGGCGTCCTGCTCACCACCGGCCGCCTGCGCAAGCTGTTCCTCAAGTAGGCATCCTTCGAAATAAGGAGAACCATGATCGGCAAATGGCAGGCCCTCGTCATCGACTGCGAGGACCCGGACAAACTCGCCAGCTTCTACCAGGAGCTGCTGGGCATGATCCGGGTGCAGGAGGAAGACGAATTCATTTCCATCGGCGACGCCGCCGACCGTCCCGCCATCGCGCTCCAGCGCGTTGAACGGCTGGTCCGTCCGCAGTGGCCCGACGCCGACCACCCGCAGCAGATGCACGTGGACGTGCTCGTCGGGGACCTCGACGCCGCCGAAGCGGAGGTGCTCCGGCTCGGCGCGACCAGCCTCGACGCCGGCACGGACACCTTCCGCGTCTACACGGACCCCAGCGGCCACCCGTTCTGCCTGGTCCTGTCGTAGAACCAGTCCTGTCGTAGAACCAGTCCTGTCGTAGAACCTGTCCTGTCGTAAAGCCGTGTCCCACGTCTGTTCGCCCGGGGTGGAAGCGGGCCGGGCCGCGGCGGGGGTTTGCGATAATGGGCTCATGCAATCTCTGGGCAACTCCGAGTCTTCCAAGCCGTCCGCGTACAACACCGCCACGGGCAAGTTCTCCATGCTCCGCATCAGCGGACCCGGAATGATGGTGTTTATCATCGCGTTCGTCGTCGCGGTCATCTTCGCTGCGAACCAGAACGACGTCGTCGGCTGGATCGTGGCGATCATCGCCGGCTTCTGGCTCGCCCTGGCCGCCTTCGTCGTCTTCAGCATCCAGAAGGCGGCTCGGAAGGCCGGCGCCAAGCTCACCGAAGCGCAGAACGCCTTCAACGCGGCGGCCGGCCGGGCGCCGTCGTCGGGCAGTGTTGACCACGGCAGTACCCGCGTCGTGGAGGTCCGCCGGGAAGCGGACGAGGTCCGGGACCTGAAGCTGGACCACTCGTTCAAGATCGTGCAGGTGCAGGTCCGCGTCGTCGAGCAGGAGCGGGCGAAGGGCTCGGCCTCGGACCAGGACACGATCCGGCGCGCGCTCGAGACCATCGAGATCACCGCCACCAACGCCCGGGACATGATCAAGTCCTCCGGCGGCAGGGACGAGCCCGTCTCCGGAACCATTGTCGACTAGAGTGGATCGGGTGAGCTCGGCATTGAAGAAGGACAACCTTCGCATCGCATCAGTCAACGTCAATGGCCTCCGTGCCGCCTACAAAAAGGGCATGGCGGAGTGGCTTGAGCCGCGAGAGGTGGACATCCTCTGCCTGCAGGAAGTCCGCGCGCCGGACGCGATCGTCCACGAACTGCTCGGCGAGGGCTGGTACATCCTGCACGCTGAGGCCGAGGCCAAGGGCCGCGCCGGCGTCGCGATCGCCTCCCGCACCGAACCCCAGCAAACCCGGGTGGGCATTGGCGATGACTACTTCGCCACCGCCGGGCGCTGGGTCGAAGCGGACTACACTGTCCGCAACTCGGCAGGGGAGGCCTCGCAGCTGACCGTGGCCAGCGCGTATGTGCACTCCGGCGAGGCGGGCACCCCCAAGCAGGACGACAAGTTCCGTTTCCTCGACGTCATGGTCAGCCGGCTCCCCGAACTGGCCAAACACAGCGACCACGCCCTGGTGGTGGGCGACCTCAACGTCGGCCACACGGAGCTGGACATCAGGAACTGGAAGGGCAACGTCAAACGTGCCGGCTTCCTGCCGGAGGAGCGCGCCTACTTTGACCGCTTCTTTGGCGAGGAGATCGGCTGGAAGGATGTTCACAGGGGCCTGGCGGGTAACGTCGACGGCCCCTACACTTGGTGGTCGCAACGGGGACAGGCCTTCGATAACGACACCGGCTGGCGCATTGATTACCACATGGCCACGCCCGACCTCGCTGCTGCCGCAGTGTCGGCCGTTGTTGACCGCGCACCGTCCTGGGACACCCGCTTCTCCGACCACGCCCCGCTGGTAGTGGACTACCGGCTCTAGTCTTAAGGCCTCCACGAATGACCTCTTCTTCCACTGTGACTCCCGTGAACGACCCCGGCGCCGCACCCGCCACGGCTGCCTCCGCCGCTGCCGTCCGCGCCGCCGCCCCCGTTCCCTCAACAGGGACGCGCCAGCGCATCCTCTCCGGCATGCAGCCCTCGGCGGATTCCCTGCACCTGGGCAACTACCTCGGCGCCCTGGTGAACTGGGTCCGGATGCAGGACGAGTATGACGCCGTCTTTTTCATCCCGGACCTGCACGCGATCACGGTTCCGCAGGATCCGGCCGAATTGGCCCACCGCACCCGCGTCACGGCCGCACAGTACATCGCCGGCGGCGTGGATGTGGACAAGTGCACGCTCTTTGTCCAGTCCCAGGTGCCCGAACACGCCCAGCTGGCCTGGGTCCTGAACTGCATCACCGGCTTCGGCGAGGCCTCCCGTATGACCCAGTTCAAGGACAAGGCCTCACGGCACGGCTCGGACCAGGCCAGCGTTGGGCTGTTCACCTATCCCATCCTGCAGGCCGCGGACATCCTCCTCTACCAGCCGCACGGCGTTCCGGTGGGCGAGGACCAGCGCCAGCACGTGGAGCTCAGCCGCGATCTGGCCCAGCGCTTCAACTCACGTTTCGGGGAGACCTTCAACGTTCCGGCGCCCTTCATCCAGAAGGAATCGGCGAAGATTTACGACCTGCAGCACCCCACCGCCAAGATGTCGAAGTCGGCGGAATCACCGGCGGGCCTGATCAACCTGCTGGATGATCCCAAGGTCATCACCAAGCGGATCAAATCCGCGGTGACGGATGCGGAAACGGAGATCCGGTTCGACCGCGAGGCCAAGCCGGGGGTCTCCAACCTCCTGACCATCTACTCGGCCATTACCGGCCAGAGTGTTGAGGCCCTCGTCGCCGCCTACCAGGGCAAAATGTACGGCCACCTCAAGGTTGACCTGGCCGAGGCTGTCGCGGAGCACCTGACCCCCATCCGCGACCGGGCCAACGAACTGCTGAATGACCCCGCGGAGCTTGACCGGCTGCTGGCCCTCGGCGCTGACAAGGCCCGCGAGATCGCCGCGGTCACCCTGACCGATGTCTACGCGAAGGTGGGTTTCCTGCCCTACGCCGGAACCCGGGGAGTCCGCTAGGCCAATGTCCTCCGTCAGCAAAGTCACCGCCAGCGAGCCGAAACGCGCCACCGCGCGTGCCGTCAGGCGCGCCGCTCCGGATGCCGCGGACGCGGGGGACAACGGACAGGGCAGCGAGGGCATCGGCGTCGGCGTGATCCTGGGGTTCCCGGACGAGATCGCCGAGGAGCTCCAGCGCTGGCGTGCGTCGTTCGGTGATCCCATGGCGGAAGTCATCCCGGCCCACATCACGCTGGTGACCACCACCATGACCCAGGACTGGGAAGCGACCCGCAGCCATGTCCGCGAGATCGCCAGCCAGCAGGAGCCGTTCAACGTGACCATCGCGGGCACCGGATCCTTCCGGCCGGTGTCCCCGGTGGTGTTCCTGAACGTCGAGGACGGTTTCGGGGATTGCGTGAACCTGCACCGTCAACTGCAGTCCGGACCCCTGGAACGGGACCTGCCGTTTGCCTATCACCCGCATGTCACGGTGGCCCACGACGTCGCCCCGGAAAGTCTCGACGAAGCCGAAGCGGTCCTCAAGGATTACCGGGCCACGTTCCCGGTGGCTAGCATGGGACTCTACGAGCACGATGACAACGGCATTTGGCAGCTACGGGAAGAGCTTGACTTTGGGACCAAACCTGACGACGACAGAGGCCAGGACGGCACCGCAGGCGCCCGGTAAGCCGCCCCTTCCCACCGACCTGGCCGGGCTGAAACTGGAGGTCATCCGCAAGCGGGTCGATTGGGGCAAGGCCCGGCGGTCCGGCGGCGGGCGACTGGCGTCGCTCATGGCCATGGTCGGGTGGATGCTGGCCCGGCTCAACACCTTGTTACCCCTGCGCGCTTTCCAGCACTACGGCCGCCAGCACGGCCCGCTGATGAGTGCCGGCATCGGGTTCAGGATGTTCTTCTCCATCACAGGTCTGTTGGCCACGGGGTTCTCTCTGGCCGGCCTCTTCCTGAGCGGTCAGCCGGCGCTGCTGGACCAAATCATCAAGAGCGTGGCCCTGACCGCGCCCGGCCTCCTGCAGGTGGACGGCAGCGAGGGCCTGGTTGACCCGTACGCGCTGTTGAACCCCACCAGCCTGGGCTGGGCGGCCGTGATCGCCGCCGTGGTGACGGTGTTCACGTCCCTGGGCTGGATCAGCGGCATCCGCGACGGCGTGCGGGGCATGATGCAGCTCGGCCCGCGGGGCATGAACCCGGTCCTGCAGATACTGCTCGACGTCGGCGCGCTGATCCTGTTGGGAGTGGCCCTGGTGATCAGCGCGGCAGCGTCGCTGGTGTTCGGCACGGCGGCCGACTGGGTGACGGAGCAGCTGAGCCTCGATCCGTTGCTGGCCGGCCCCCTGACCACCTCCGTGACGATCCTCGTGCCCCTGCTGCTCGGCTGGGGAACCGCCCTGATCATGTTCCGGGTGGCGGCGGGGCTGAAGCCGGCCCGCCGCGCCCTCCTGGAAGGCACCATCCTCGCCGCGGTGGGCACCACCGTGCTGCAGATTTTCAGCACCCAGCTGCTGGCCAGTGCGGGCAAGAACCCCATTCTGGCGCCCTTCGCCATCATCATCGGCCTGCTGATCTGGTTCAACCTGGTCAGCCAGGTCTACGTCATCTGCGCCGCGTGGGTGGCCATCCGGGAGCAGGACCGCAACATGGCGCCGGGTACCACAACCACCGGGTGGGGCGCCCGGCGCGTCCAGCCGGGCAAAACGCCGGCGGAGCCCCGGCCCGGGCGGACGGCCTGGTCCGCGGCGTTCAGGCGTCGAGGTACTGGTCGGCCCACGCCGAAATAATCTTCCCGGCACGGGCCGCCTGGCCCTTGGCCGTCAACAGGTGATCGCTGCCCTCAAGGGACACAAAACTGCGCGGATGCCGCGCCGTCTGGAAGATGGTGCTGGCGTTCTCGATCCCCACCGTGTTGTCCGTGGGGGAGTGCATCACCAGCAGCGGCTTGCCGAGCCGCTTGATGCAGTCCGTGAGGTCCGCCTTCTCCAGGTCCTCCACGAAGTGCCGCCGGATCTCCACCCGTTTGCCGCCAAGGTCCACTTCCGCGCTACCCTCACTGAGGATCCGGTCCAGGGCGGCGTCAAACACGTGGGCCACGTGTTTGGGCGAGAACGGCGCCCCCACGGTCGCGACGGCGTCGAGTTCCGGGATGGCGCCGGCGGCAGCCAGGACGGCAGCCCCGCCGAAGGAATGGCCCACCAGCAGCGAGACGGGCCGGCCCGAGTCCCGCATGAACTCGGCCGCCTTGACGGTGTCGGCCACTTTGTGGCTAAAGGACCCCTCCGACCACATCCCCGCTGACTCGCCGAGGCCCAAGTTGTCGAACCGGAGCATGCCCACGCCGTTGTCCGCCAGGGCCTTGCACAGCCGCGACGCCGAGGGACTGTCCTTGCCCAGGGTGAAACCGTGCGAGAAGACGCCCCAGCCCTTCACCGGGCCCTCCGGGACATCAACAATGCCGGAGAGCAGTTCGCCGGTGGAACCCTGGAAGCTGACTTTTTCGGAGCGGGACACGGTGTCCCCTTTCGTGAGAGCGGGAGGACGACGACGGCGCCCCCACCCGTGAGGTGAGAGGCGCCGTCGTCGTGATGAATGCTGTGAGTGGCCGGTGGCTAGATCTTGCGGGACAGAATGGCCTGCTTGACCTCGGCGATGGCCTGCGTGACCTGGATGCCGCGCGGGCACGCTTCGGTGCAGTTGAAGGTGGTGCGGCAGCGCCACACGCCTTCCTTGTCGTTGAGGATCTCCAGGCGCATGTCGCCGGCGTCATCGCGGGAATCGAAGATGAAGCGGTGTGCGTTGACGATCGCGGCCGGGCCGAAGTACTGGCCGTCGGTCCAGAACACCGGGCAGGACGAGGTGCACGCGGCGCAGAGGATGCACTTGGTGGTGTCGTCGAACCGCTCGCGGTCCTCGGCGGACTGCAGGCGTTCCTTGGTGGGCTCGTGGCCCCGGTTGATCAGGAAGGGCATAACCTCGCGGAAGGACTGGAAGAACGGCTCCATGTCCACGATCAGGTCCTTCTCCACCGGAAGGCCCTTGATCGGCTCGACCGTGATGGGCTTGGACGTGTCCAGGTCCTTCAGGAGGGTCTTGCAGGCGAGGCGGTTGCGGCCGTTGATGCGCATCGCATCGGAGCCGCAGACGCCGTGGGCACAGGACCGGCGGAAGGAGACGCTGCCGTCCATCTCCCACTTGATCTTGTGCAGGGCGTCGAGGACTCGGTCGGTGCCGTACATGGTGACCTTGAAGTCATCCCACGTGGCGTCCTCGGAGACCTCAGGGTTGTAGCGGCGCACGCGCAGGGTCACATCGAAGGACGGGATCTCCCCGCCGCCTCCGATGTGGGCGGGCAGTTCGATCTTGGAGGCTGGCTCAGCGAGTTCAGCGGTCATCTTAGTACTTCCTCACCATCGGCTCGTAACGCGTAAAGACCACCGGTTTGGTGGCAAGCCGGATGCCGGCAATGGCCTCAGCGGAACCATCCGCCGGAGCATGCTCATCCTTATACGCCATGGAGTGCTTCATGAATTTTTCGTCGTCGCGTTCGGGGAAGTCCTCGCGGAAGTGTCCGCCGCGGGATTCCTCGCGGTGCAAGGCCGCCACGGTCATGACCTTGGCGAGCTCCAGGAGGAAGCCCAGTTCCACGGCTTCGAGGAGGTCAAGGTTGAAGCGCTTGCCCTTGTCCTGGACGCTGATGCGCTGGTACCGCTCCTCGAAGGACGCGATGTCCTTCAGGACCTGGTTCAGCGTCTCGGCGGTGCGGAACACCTGCATGTTGGCGTCCATGGTGTCCTGCAGTTCCTTGCGGATCGCAGCGACCTTCTCGGTGCCGTCGGAGGTGCGGACGTGGTCCAGCAGGTTCAGCGTGTAGGCCTCCGGGTCAGCGGGGAGCTCCACGAAGTCCGCGGTCTTGGCGTATTCCGCGGCGGCGATGCCGGCGCGCTTGCCGAAGACGTTGATGTCCAGCAGGGAGTTGGTGCCCAGGCGGTTGGAGCCGTGCACGGACACGCAGGCCACCTCACCGGCGGCGTAGAGGCCCGGGACCACGGTGTCGTTGTCCTGGAGCACCTCGGCGCTGATGTTGGTGGGGATGCCGCCCATGGCGTAGTGCGCCGTCGGGAACACCGGAACCGGCTCCGTGTACGGCTCGACGCCGAGGTAGGTGCGGGCGAACTCGGTGATGTCCGGCAGCTTGGCATCGATGTGCGCCGGCTCAAGGTGCGTCAGGTCCAGGAGGACGTAGTCCTTGTTGGGGCCGCAGCCGCGTCCCTCGCGGACTTCGTTGGCCATGGAGCGGGCCACGATGTCGCGGGGGGCGAGGTCCTTGATGGTGGGGGCGTAGCGCTCCATGAAGCGCTCACCCTCGGAGTTGCGCAGGATGGCGCCTTCGCCGCGGGCAGCCTCGGAGAGGAGGATGCCCAGGCCGGCGAGGCCTGTCGGGTGGAACTGGAAGAACTCCATGTCCTCCAGGGGGATGCCGCGGCGGAACGCGATGCCCATGCCGTCGCCGGTGAGGGTGTGCGCGTTGGACGTGGTCTTGAAGACCTTGCCGGCGCCGCCGGAGGCGAACACCACGGACTTGGCCTGGAAGACGTGCAGTTCACCGGAGGCGAGGTCGTAGGAGACGACGCCGGCAACACGCTTCTGCTTGTACGCGGTGCCGTCCTCGCGGACGGCGTCTTCCTCGACGGTCAGCAGGTCAAGGACGTAGTACTCGTTGTAGAACTCGACGTTGTGCTTGACGCAGTTCTGGTACAGGGTCTGGAGGATCATGTGGCCGGTGCGGTCCGCGGCGTAGCAGGCGCGGCGGACCGGAGCCTTGCCGTGGTCGCGGGTGTGGCCGCCGAAACGGCGCTGGTCGATCCGGCCCTCGGGCGTGCGGTTGAACGGCAGGCCCATCTTCTCCAGGTCTAGAACGGCGTCGATCGCTTCTTTCGCCATAACCTCGGCCGCGTCCTGGTCAACCAGGTAGTCGCCGCCCTTGATGGTGTCGAAGGTGTGCCACTCCCAGTTGTCCTCTTCGACGTTGGCCAGGGCTGCGCACATGCCGCCCTGAGCCGCGCCGGTGTGGGAGCGGGTGGGGTACAGCTTGGTCAGTACTGCTGTTCGGGCGCGCTGACCGGATTCGATCGCCGCGCGCATCCCGGCGCCACCGGCACCGACGATGACGACGTCGTACTTATGGACCTGCATACCAGACGCTCTTTCTCTCAAAATTCGCTAACAACACCGGCCGGCGGAGCCTGCCCGGTGAAATCTCGTGGAAATCCCTGGCCTGCACCGGGCAGGCAGGGATCGGTTGCCGCTGGGGTCGCGCCGCTACGGGGCGGGGCAGAAGCCGCCGGGCAGCTGGACGCCGTTCGCGACGGGGCACGGGTCAAACGTGAAGATGACCAGGGTGCCCAGGATGATGATGACGGTGGTGGCCGCGTAGAGCACGATCTTCAGCCAGAGGCGCGTGGCGTCCTTTTCGGCGTAATCGTTGATGATGGTGCGCACACCGTTGGTGCCGTGCAGCATGGCGAGCCACAGCATGGCCAGGTCCCAGATCTGCCAGAACGGGTCGGCCCACTTGCCGGCCACAAAACCGAAGTCGATCGCGTGGATGCCTTCGCCCACCAGGAGGTTGACGAACAGGTGCCCGAAGATCAGCACCACCAGGACAACGCCGGAGAGCCGCATGAAGAGCCATGCGAGCATTTCGAAGTTCCCCTTGGAACTGCCGTTGCGGCGGTACTGAGGAGCGATCCGGTTGCTGCCCACCTTGGCGGCGGGCGCCTTGGCGCTGCGCGGGCTCTGAATCTCAGTTGCACTCATGGCTAGTGACCTCCAAGGGCGAGGGAAAGGTGGCGGATGGAGAAGCCCACCATGACGACTGCCCAGAGAATGAGCACCGTCCACAGCATCTGGCGCTGGTACTTGGCGCCCTTCTTCCAGAAGTCGACGGCGATGATCCGCAGGCCGTTGAAGGCGTGGAACACGATCGCTGCGACAAGGCCCGTTTCACCCAGGGCCATCAGGGGGTTCTTGTAGGCACCGATCACGGCGGTGTAGGCCTCGGGGGACACACGCACCAGTGAGGTGTCCAGCACATGGACCAACAAGAAGAAAAAGATCACTACACCGGTAATGCGATGTCCAACCCAGGACCACATGCCTTCACGGCCGCGGTACAAGGTGCCAGCTGGTTTTGTCGGCACTGAATAAACCTCCCTGCAACACAGCGGCGCTGGCATGGGATCCACGCGGGGGGAACGCCTGCTGCGAGAGCACTCGTAAGCTCAAGCCTAAATCTAGGCTTCGCTTACAGCTTATTCAATTCAGCCACCCCTCGGTGACGGCGCCCGGCGGGGATTTTCCCGGGTTTTGAGACGAACGCCACATTCGTTGGGGTGCTGGGCCCCCGGGGAGTTCCTTCCCAGCGCTCCGGCGCCCGGTGCAGGATGCGCCTTCCTGTGCAGAGTGCGGTGTCGTGTCCGCCGCCGGATCAGGGACCGACGCATCACGGTCGGCTAAAGTAGCGGTGATGACTACAGACAATGTGACAAGCCAGGACTCGCCGCAGGTATCGGCGCAGGTATCTGCTCAGGGTTCGGCCCTGGGCCGCTTTATCGCGGTGATTCCTGCCGGCGGCGTGGGAACCCGGCTCTGGCCGCTGTCCAGGGCAGCAGCCCCCAAGTTCCTTCACGACCTCACGGGCTCGGGCAGCACCCTCCTGCGTTCCACCTACGACCGGCTTGAGCCGCTCGCCGGCAAACACATCCTTGTGGTGACCGGCATGGCCCACCGCGACGCTGTCTGCAACCAGCTCCCCGAGATCGACGACGCCGACCTCGTGCTCGAGAGCGAACCCAAAGACTCCGGCGCCGCCGTTGGCCTGGCCGCGGCGATCCTGCACGAGCGCAATCCCGACACCATCATGGGATCGTTCGCCGCGGACCAGGTGATCAGCCCCGATGAGCTGTTTCACGATGCTGTCCGTGAGGCCATCCACGCGGCCGCGGCCGGCAAGATCGTCACGATCGGCATCAAGCCCACCCACCCGTCCACCGGCTTCGGCTACATCCGGGCCGGGAAGAACCTCGGGGTGGACGGCGCCCCCAGCGCCCAAGCCGTCGTCGAGTTCGTGGAAAAGCCCAGCGAGGAGATCGCCCAGGAGTACCTCGACAGCGGCGAATATGTCTGGAACGCCGGAATGTTCGTGGCACCCGTCTCGCTGATGCTCAAGCACCTCGAAGCCAACGAACCCGAGCTTTTCGCCGGGGTCCAGGAAATCGCCCGGGCCTGGGACACCCCGCAGCGCGACGAGGTCAAGTCCCGCGTCTGGCCCACCCTGCCCAAGATTGCGATTGACTACGCGGTGGCCGAACCGGCCGCCGCCGCCGGTGATGTCGCCGTCGTTCCCGGCACGTTCCGTTGGGACGACGTCGGGGACTTCGCCTCGGTGGGCCGGCTCCACAGCGCGAAGGAAGTCAAGGACGTCACCGTGATCGGTGAAGGCGCCCGCGTCTTCACCGAGGACGCGAGCGGCGTGGTGGTCTCCGATACCCAGCGCGTGATCGCGCTGATCGGCATCAAGGACGTGGTCGTGGTGGACACCCCTGACGCCCTCCTGGTGATGCACAAGGAACATTCGCAGCGCGTGAAGCAGGCTGTCGACGCGCTCAAGGCCAGCGGCGACACCGACGTTCTCTAATTCCGGCGTCCTTTCGTTCCGGCGTCCTCCGGGCCCTTCGGCCCTACCGGGGGCGCCGGAAGTGTTTCCCGGTTCGTAACGCGCCGGACGCGATGCCGCTATTTATTGTCCGCTCGCTAGAGTTATTCTGTGCGCAACTACTCTACTGAAGCTGAGCCCACCACATTGGTGGGGCCGTGGCTCGAGCCTCTCCTGCCGGAGCTGATCGCCTTCCGGCGGGACCTGCACGCACACCCGGAGCTCTCTTTCAAGGAATTCCGCACCACGGACAAGCTCGCCAAGCGACTCGAGGAAGCCGGACTCAAACCCCGGCGCCTCGAAGGGACGGGCCTGACGGTTGACATCGGCGACGGCCCGATCGCCACCGCCCTGCGCGGCGACATTGACGCCCTGCCCATCATCGAGGAAACCGGGCTGCCGTTCGCCTCGAAGAACCACGGCGTCACCCACGCCTGCGGCCACGATGTCCACACCGCGACCATGCTCGGGGCGGCCCTGGTGCTGCAGCGGATGCACGAGGAGTCGCCGCTGCGCGGTTCCGTGCGGATCATCTTCCAGCCGGCCGAGGAAACCATGCCCGGCGGCGCCCAGAGCTGCATCGAGCAGGGCGTCCTCGAGGGTGTTCCCCGGATCCTGGCGCTGCACTGCGACCCCCGGATCGAGGTGGGAAAGATCGGCACCCGGATCGGTGCCATCACCTCCGCCTCGGACACCATCAAGATCGAGCTGACCGGCCGCGGCGGCCACACCTCCCGCCCGCACCTGACCGAGGAACTCGTCTTCGCCCTCGCCCAGATCGCGGTCAACGTCCCGGCGGTCCTGTCCCGCCGGGTTGACGTACGCAGCGGCGTCTCTGTCGTCTGGGGCCACATTTCCGCCGGCTCCGCCCCCAACGCGATCCCGGCCAGCGGCTACATGGCCGGCACCATGCGCTGCCTGGACCGCGACGCCTGGCACAGCGCCGGCAAGATCCTCGACGAGGTGGTGCAGCAGATCGCCGCACCCTACGGCGTCGACGTGCACCTGGAACACACCCGCGGCGTGCCTCCCGTGGTGAACTCCGAACACGAGACCGCCCTGATCGAAGCCGCCGCCCGTGCCGAGATCGGCGAAGGCGCCGTGGTCCTTACCCCGCAGTCGATGGGCGGCGAGGACTTCGCCTGGTTCCTCGCGGACCTCCCCGGCGCCATGATGCGCCTCGGCACCAAGACCCCCGGCGGCGAGGAGTACGACCTGCACCGCGGAGACTACATCCTGGACGAACGCGCGCTGGGCCTGGGCGTCCAGGTCCTCACCGCCGCGGCCCTGCGCACCATCCGCGACCTCTAACCGGGGCGCCGGTGGGCACGCCCCCGCCCAGGTGAGACTTCGCGCCCATCCTGCGGAGTCTCATGGGCGCGAACTCTCACCTCGGCGGAACAAGAGCAGCGTATTTGAGTTGTGCACAATTTAATTGTGGGCTATCGTATTTATGTGACCAACGCTCCCCGTGACAACGCCCCCCGACTCGACAAGCAGTTGTGCTTCGCCATGTACTCGGCCTCGAGGGCGGCGACGGCGGCGTACCGCCCCATCCTCGACGAGCTCGGCCTGACGTACCCGCAGTACCTCGTCATGCTGGTGCTCTGGGAGGCTCAACCCCGCAGCGTCCGGGAACTGGGGGAGGAGCTGGGACTCGACTCCGGCACACTCTCGCCGCTGCTCAAGCGGCTCGAGGCGCTGGGCTTCGTGGAACGGCACCGGTCCGCGGCGGACGAACGCCGGGTGGAGGTCTTCCTGACCGACGCCGGCTCGGCACTCAGTACGCGGGCGTCCGCCATCCCGCAGCGGCTCGCTGACGCCGCCGGGCTTTCGCCCGCCGAACTTGAGCAGCTCCGCGAGACCCTCGGCCGGCTCACCGCCGCCCTGCACGGCTCCCACTGAAGCCCTCGCGCCAGCGGCCGACGTCGAAACCCGCACGCCGACGTCGAAATCGCCGGGGGCGCGCCAGGTCGCCGGAAGCACACGGCGCCTGCGCAGGTTTCCGGCGTGTTCGCCGCCGGCCACCAGATTTTTCCCAACAGATTGGATTTCCCATGAAGACTCTCTACACAGCCGAGGCCCTGGCTTCGGGCGAAGGCCGCGACGGCACCGCCGTCACCAAGGACGGCCGGCTGAGCGTGGCCCTGGCCAGCCCGGTGGAACTCGGCGGCAACGGCGAAGGGACCAACCCGGAACAGCTCTTCGCCGCCGGTTACGCCGCCTGTTTCCACTCCGCCCTGCGCCTCGTGGGGCGGCGGCAGAAGGCCGACCTCACGGATTCCGCCGTCGCCGCCAAGATCCACCTTGGCGCCCTCGCCGACGGATCCGGCTACGGCATCGCCGCTGAACTCGAGATCGCCCTGCCCGCCGTGGACCGGGAAACGGCGGAGGCCCTGGTCGCCCAGGCGCACGACGTCTGCCCCTACTCCAACGCCACCCGCGGAAACATTACTGTCGACATCAAGATCCTGGAGGTCGCCGCATGAGCGCCAACACCGAAACCACCACCCGTCCCGCCACTACCCGCGAGATCCAGCTGGCGTCCCGCCCGCACGGCCGGCCCGTGCCGGAGAATTTCCGCCTGGCCGAGACCGCCCTGCCTGAACTCCAGGACGGCCAGGTCCTGGTCCGCAACCTCTTCATCTCGGTGGACCCGTACATGCGCGGCCGGATGAACGACGTCAAGTCCTACTCGGCGCCGTTCGCGCTGGACGCCGCGCTCGACGGCGGCGCCGTCGGCGAGGTCATCGCCTCCCGTTCCGCTGACCGCCAGGTGGGCGACGCCGTCGTCCATTCCTTGGGCTGGCGTGAATATGCCGTGCTCGACGCCGGCGCCACCACCCCCGCCCGCACCGATCTGGCCCCCGCACAGGCTTTCCTCGGCGCGCTGGGCATGACCGGCCTGACGGCGTATGCCGGCCTGCTCAAGGTCGCGGACTTCAAAGCCGGCGAAGTCGTCTTCGTCTCAGGCGCCGCAGGTGCCGTTGGCTCCCTCGTGGGGCAGATCGCCAAGGCTATGGGCGCCTCCCGCGTCATCGGCAGCGCGGGTTCGCCGGAAAAGGTGGCCCGGCTGCTGGAGCTGGGTTTTGATGCGGCGTTCAACTACCACGACGGCCCGGTGGCCGAGCAGCTTGCCGAGGCTGCCGGCGAACGCGGGATCGACGTGTACTTCGACAACGTCGGCGGGGAGCACCTTGAAGCTGCGCTGTCGGCGCTCACGGTCGGTGGCCGCGTGGCCATGTGCGGAGCGATCTCGCAGTACAACGCGACAGAGCCCACGCCGGCTCCGCGGAACCTCATGCAGGCCATCGGCAAGCAGTTGACCCTCAAGGGATTCCTGGTCGGCGGCTACTGGCAGCACATGGCCGAGTTCGTCGAAACCATGTCCGGCTGGCTCGCGGACGGCACCGTGCGCTACGACGAGACCATCGTGGATGGACTGGAGAACGCTCCGCAGGCGTTCATGGACCTCCTGGACGGCGCCAACACCGGCAAGATGCTGGTCCGCCTCTAAGCCCGTAGGCCCCACCCGCCCACTCGCGGAAAGCCCCGCTCCGGAATGCCGGTGCGGGGCTTTCCACGTCTACCGCTTGGTAACAAGTTCTCAACAATCTGTGGAATCGCTGTGAACTGTGCTACTTGGACGTGTCTCAGGCCACTAAAGTGTCTTGCATCAGTGCGCCTCGGCGCAGTGCTGCGAAATCCATCAGTGAAAACAGCGTTTCAGCGGCCACGCCGCCAACAGACACTCATTGAGCACCCGTCGTAGCGCCTACTTTTTCTTCCTGGAGGAACATTGAAGAACTCTCTGCGTGCAACCGTCAAGCGCGGTTCGATGGCCGGAGTCGCCACCGCCGGTGCGGCTGCACTTCTGCTGACCGGCTGCGGCGCCGCCCCGACGACCGGCAGCAGCGCGGCCCCCACGGCCAGCGACTACACAGGCTGCATCGTCTCCGACTCGGGCGGATTCGACGACCAGTCGTTCAACCAGTCCTCCTACGAGGGTCTGAAGAAGGCTGAGCAGGACCTGGGCATCAAGGTCAACCAGGCCGAGTCCAAGACCAACAACGACTTCGAGCCGAACCTCCGCGCCATGGTCTCCGCCGGCTGCGACCTGACCGTCACGGTGGGCTTCCTGCTCGGCGACGCCACCAAGTCCCAGGCCACGGCCAACCCGGACAGCCACTTCGCCATCATCGACTTCGGCTACGAGACCCCGATCAGCAACGTCAAGCCGATCATCTACGACACGGCCCAGGCTGCGTTCCTCGCCGGCTACCTCGCCGCCGGAACCACCAAGACCGGAACGGTTGCCACCTTCGGCGGCATCAAGATCCCCACGGTCACCATCTTCATGGACGGCTACGCCGACGGCGTCAAGTACTACAACGAGCAGAAGGGCAAGGACGTCAAGGTTCTTGGCTGGGACAAGGCCAAGCAGGACGGTTCCTTCACCGGTGACTTCGAAAAGCAGGACAAGGGCAAGCAGTTCACCCAGAACTTCCTGGACCAGGGCGCGGACATCGTCATGCCCGTCGCTGGCCCGGTCGGCAAGGGTGCCGGTGCGGCCCTGAAGGAAGCCAAGGCCGCAGGCAAGGACGTCAAGCTCATCTGGGTTGACTCCGACGGCTTCCTCACGGCACCGGACTACAAGGACATCATGCTCTCCTCCGTTATGAAGCTGATGGGCGAGGCCGTTGAAACCGTTGTGAAGCAGGACAAGGACGGCGAATTCAACAACACTCCGTACGTTGGCACCCTCGCAAACGACGGCGTCCAGCTGGCTCCGTTCCACGACCTGGACTCCCAGGTTCCGGCGGAACTGAAGTCCGAGCTGGAGCAGATCAAGAAGGACATCGCCGACGGCAAGCTGAAGGTTGAATCCGCAGCCAGCCCGAAGGTCTAACGTCCTTTCGCTAAGCGCCACGGCCCGTCCGGTCACCACCGCACGGGCTGTGGCGCTTTTCGTTGAGCGGACCGGCTCCGCTTCCGGCTGCAGGCACTAGGCTGGGTCTGCAGCCCCATCATCCGTCCGAGCCATGACTGCCGGACACTTCGAGATTGGTCAGAGTTTTGAAACTTGAACTCAAGGGGATCACCAAACGCTTCGGCTCCCTGGTAGCCAACGATCACATTGATGTGGTTGTTGAACCCGGGCAGATTCATTGTCTGCTCGGCGAGAACGGCGCGGGTAAGTCCACGCTGATGAACGTCCTGTATGGACTGTACGAGCCCACCGAGGGCCAGATCCTCATCGACGACAAACCCGTCACTTTCCGCGGCCCCGGCGACGCCATGGCCGCGGGCATCGGCATGGTGCACCAGCACTTTATGCTGGTCCCGGTTTTCACGGTGGCCGAAAACGTCGCGCTGGGCGCCGAAGCCACCAAGGCCGGCGGATTCCTGAACCTGGATGACACCCGCCGGAAGATCAAGGAGATCTCGGACCGCTACGGCTTCGACGTCGACCCCGATGCGATGGTCGAGGACCT
The DNA here is from genome assembly GCF_059816125.1 of Arthrobacter sp. 001422645. NCBI lineage: Bacteria > Bacillati > Actinomycetota > Actinomycetes > Micrococcales > Micrococcaceae > Arthrobacter > Arthrobacter sp. 001422645. The sequence goes on from NZ_JCBANT010000004.1 coordinate 81,301, forward strand.
CCCGGTCGGCGTGCAGCAGCGTGTGGAAATCATCAAGGCACTGGTCCGCGACGCCAAGGTGCTCATCCTCGATGAGCCCACGGCCGTGCTGACCCCGCAGGACACCGATGAGCTGCTGGACATCATGCGCCAGCTCAAGAGCCACGGAACCTCGATCGTCTTCATTTCGCACAAGCTCCGCGAGGTCAAGGCCGTCTCCGACACCATCACCGTGATCCGGCGCGGCAAGGTGGTCGGCAGCGCCGATCCCGGCGCCTCGACGACAGAACTGGCTTCCTTGATGGTGGGCCGGGCCGTGAACCTGACCCTGGACAAGGCCCCGGCCAAGCCCCAGGAGACCACTTTCCAGGTCAAGGACCTCACCGTGATCGCGCCCAGCGGCCAGCACGTCGTGGACGGCATCAGCTTCGACATCGCACGCGGCGAGATCGTCGCCGTCGCGGGCGTCCAGGGCAACGGCCAGACGGAACTGACCGAGGCCATCCTGGGCCTCCATGAACGCGCCCAGGGATCGATCCTGCTGGACGGCGAGGAACTCCTGGGCCGCAGCGTCAAGGACGTCCTCAACGCCGGCGTCGGCTTCGTGCCGGAAGACCGCTCGGTGGACGGACTGATCGGCACCTTCTCGATCGCCGAGAACCTGATCCTGGACCGCTATGACAAGGCCCCGTTCGCCAAGGGCATCAGCATGAGCCCGGCCACGGTCCTGGAGAACGCCAAGACCCGGATCGAAGAGTTCGACGTGCGCACCCCGTCAGGGTCGCTCGCGGCCGGCACACTGTCCGGCGGCAACCAGCAGAAAGTCGTGATGGCCCGGGAACTCTCCCGGCCGCTGCGGCTGTTCATCGCCTCCCAGCCCACCCGCGGCGTGGACGTCGGATCCATCGAATTCCTGCACAAGCGCATCGTGGCCGAGCGCGACCACGGCACCCCCGTGATGATCGTCTCCACCGAACTGGACGAGGTGATCGAGCTCGCCGACCGGATCGCCGTGCTCTACAAGGGAAAGCTGGTCGGGATTGTCCCGGCCGGCACCGGTCGTGACGTCCTCGGCCTGATGATGGCGGGGCTGTCCCCGGAGGAAGCCCTCGCGGACGCCGCGAGGAAGCAGCCGGCCACGGATCCCGGGGGAGCGGCTGCCGCCGACGCTGCCGCCGGCGCTGCCGCTGGACCCGCCCCAACCAAAGAATCGAACCAGGCGCCCGCCGCCCACCCCGTGCAGGAGTCCAGCTCCGGCGCTGTAGGAGACGACCATGAGTGAGAACAACCAGCCGCGACACTCGGCTGAACCGGATCCGGAGCGGATTCCCACAACCCAGTCCCCGGATGCGGGGCCCCAGGACCCCCTGGAGGACGACGCCGAATTCGTGACCACGCTGGACACCGCCGGCGGGGCGATGCGGCCATCGGCTGTCCCGGTCTCCGCCCAGAGCGGGAAGATCCCCGGCGCTGAGGAACCGGATTCGGTGCTGCGCAAGATCTTCACCGGCAACGGCATTGTCACCATCCTGGCCGTCCTCCTCGCCCTGTTCCTTGGCGGACTCCTCATTGCCGCCACGGACAAGGTGGTCGCGGCCACGTCGAGCTACTTCTTCGCCCGGCCCACCGATTTCCTCGCCGCGGTCTGGTCAGCGGCCACGGGCTCCTACGTCGCGCTCTTCCAGGGATCGGTCTTCAACCCCCGGGGCAACGGCGTTGCCGGACAGTTCGCCCCGCTGATGGAAACCCTCACCATCGCCACACCGCTCATCACCGCCGGCCTCGGCGTCGCACTGGCCTTCCGTGCGGGCCTGTTCAACATCGGTGCGCAGGGGCAGATCATCATGGCCGGCATCCTGGCCGCCTGGGTGGGCTTCGCCCTGGACCTGCCGGTGGGGCTTCACCTGCTGCTCGTCCTGATTGCAGGCATCGTCGGCGGTGCCGTCTGGGGCGGCCTCGTGGGCGTGCTCAAGGCGAGAACCGGCGCCCATGAGGTCATCGTGACCATCATGTTCAACTACATCGCCCTCTACTTCCTGCGGTACCTGCTGGACACGGACTTGTTCCAGCGGCCGGGGGAGACCACCCCGATTTCCCCGATCCTGGACCCGTCTGCCCTGTATCCGCAGATCTTCGGCAGCCAGTACCGGCTGCACCTTGGCTTCCTGCTGGCCATCGCGGCGACAGTTTTTGTCTCGTGGCTGTTGAACCGGTCCACGATCGGTTTCGAATTCCGCGCCGTCGGTGCCAACCCCAAGGCGGCGCTGACCGCCGGAATCAACGTTCCCCGCGCCACCATTCTGGTCATGACCCTGGCCGGCGGCCTGGCCGGCCTGGCCGGCGTCGCGCAGGTGGCGGGCACCGAAAAGGTCCTCACAGACGGTGTCGCGGCGACCTACGGCTTTGACGCCATCACCGTCGCACTGCTGGGACGTTCGACGCCGTGGGGCACGTTCGCCGCCGGCATCCTCTTCGGCGCCTTCCGCGCCGGTGCGGTCCAGATGCAGATCCAGACCGGCACCCCGATCGACATCGTGCTGGTGGTCCAGTCGCTCATCGTGCTGTTCATCGCGGCGCCGCCGCTGGTCCGGGCGATCTTCGGAATGAACCCCCGCAAGAAGAAGGCCGCAACCGCCGGCAAGACCCAGAAGGCAGCAACCACCGGAGGTGCAGCATGAGCACAACAGCAACAGCGCCCGTACCGGGTGGCCCGCAGGGCAAGCCGGAGCAGGCAAAGGAACGCAAGCAGACAGTATCGGCCAAACCCGTCACGTGGAAACTGCCCGTGACACTGATGGTGCTGGCCGTCGTCGCGTTCATCTTCTTTGGCCTGATGGGTCCCCAAAAGACCGCCAAGTTCGGCGTATCCTCCGGCGGGGACTTCTTCCAGTTGCCCGCGATCGAAGTGCCCGCCTTCCTGTCCGGCATCGTGCTCTCCGTGATCTTGCTCGTCCTGGCCGGCTACTCGATGGTCCTGAAAACGAACAACCGGCATTCCCCGCGCTGGTTGCCGGTGGTGTTCACTGTCATCTTCGTGGTTGCCTTCCTGATTTGGGTGGTCGGCGGCGCCAGGACCCCCAGCATCTCGCTGGCCGGCCTCATCGCCGGGTCCGTGACCCTCGCCGTCCCGATTGTCTTCGGCTCCCTCTCCGGTGTCCTGTGCGAACGCGCCGGCGTCGTGAACATCGCCATCGAGGGCCAGCTCCTCGGCGGCGCCTTCACGGCCGCGATTGTCGCCAGCCTCACCGACAACCCCTACCTCGGCCTGGTCGCGGCCGCCGTGGCGGGCGCCCTCGTGTCGATGGTGCTGGCCGTGTTCAGCATCAAGTACGTCGTCAACCAGATCATCGTCGGTGTGGTGCTCAACGTCCTGGTCTCGGGCCTCACCGGCTTCCTGTTCAGCACCGTGATGCAGGCGAACAAGGAAATGTTCAACTCGCCCGGCAGGCTCCCCATCATCGAAATCCCGATCCTGTCCAGCATTCCGGTCATCGGTCCCATCCTGTTCAAGCAGTCCGTCGTGGGCTACCTCATGTACGTCGCCGTGATTGTTGTATGGATCGGGCTGTTCAAAACCAAGTGGGGCCTGCGTGTCCGCTCCGTCGGTGAACACCCGCAGGCCGCCGACACCCTGGGCATCAAGGTCAACGCGACCCGCTTCTGGAACGTCACGCTGGGCGGCGCCGTCGCCGGCATCGGCGGATCCTTCTTCACGCTCGTGGCGATTGACAGCTTCACGAAGGAGATTTCCGGTGGCCGAGGCTTCATCGCCCTCGCCGCAATGATCCTGGGCCGCTGGAACCCGATCGGGGCGTTCTTCGCCGCGCTGCTGTTCGGCTTCGCCGACAACCTGCAAAGCATCGTGACGATCATCGGCACCCCGGTGCCGAGCCAGTTCATGGCGATGCTGCCGTACCTCGTGACCGTGTTCGCCGTCGCCGGGCTCGTCGGCCGCTCGCGGCCACCGGCCGCAAGCGGCATACCGTACGTCAAGGGTTGACGATGGACAGCGCCGACGTCGACTGGGCCGCCCTCGAGGCCGCCGCGGTCGCCGCCATGGAGAACGCCTATGCGCCGTATTCGAAGTTCGCGGTGGGGGCAGCAGCCCTCACCGCGGACGGCCGGATTGTCAGCGGCTGCAATGTCGAAAACGCCAGCTACGGGCTGACGCTGTGCGCCGAGTGCGCCCTTGTGGGCAATCTGCACATGACCGGAGGCGGCCTGCTCCGCGCCTTCTACTGCGTCGATGCTGGCGGTAATGTCCTGATGCCCTGCGGACGTTGCCGGCAGTTGCTGTACGAATTCAGGGCTCCCGACATGGAGCTCATGACCACCCAGGGAATCAAGACCATGGACCAGGTCCTTCCCGATGCCTTTGGCCCCCAACACCTGGAGGAACCCCGGTGACACAGACCACCAGCAACACTGAAGCATTCGACGCCGTCGACATCATCCGCATCAAGCGGGACAAGGGTGTCCTCAGCCCGGCCCAGATCGACTGGACCATCGACGCGTACACCCGCGGCGCCATCGCCGACGAGCAGATGGCCGCCCTGAACATGGCGATCCTGCTCAACGGCATGGACCGGGCCGAGATCTCCCGCTGGACGGCGGCAATGATCGCGTCCGGCGAGCGAATGGACTTTTCCAGCCTGCGCCGCCCCGACGGCAGTGGGAAGCCCACCTCCGACAAGCACTCCACCGGCGGGGTGGGGGACAAAATCACCCTCCCGCTGGCACCCCTGGTGGCCGTCTTCGGCGTTGCCGTGCCGCAGCTCTCGGGCCGCGGCCTGGGCCACACCGGCGGCACGCTGGACAAGCTCGAATCGATCCCGGGCTGGCGCGCCGCACTGAGTAACGAGGAAATGCTGGCCCAGCTCCAGGACGTCGGCGCGGTCATCTGCGCCGCCGGCGCGGGACTGGCCCCGGCGGACAAGAAGCTCTACGCGCTCCGCGATGTCACCGGAACAGTGGAGGCCATCCCGCTGATCGCGTCCTCGATCATGAGCAAGAAAATCGCCGAAGGCACCGGTTCGCTGGTGCTGGACGTCAAGGTGGGCAGCGGCGCTTTTATGAAGGACGAGGCCCGCGCCCGCGAACTCGCCGAGACCATGGTGGCCCTGGGCAAGGACGCCGGCGTCAACACGGTGGCCCTGCTCACCAACATGAACACGCCGCTGGGCCTCACCGCCGGCAACGCGATCGAGGTCGAGGAATCGGTGGAGGTCCTTGCCGGCGGGGGACCGGAAGACGTCGTCGAACTCACCGTCCGGCTCGCAGAGGAAATGCTGGCGTGCGCCGGCGTCCGCGATGCCGATCCCCGGGCCGCGCTCCGCGACGGCCGGGCCATGGACGTCTGGAACCGGATGATCGAGGCGCAGGGCGGGGACCCTCGCGCCAAGCTTCCGGTCGCCCGGGAATCCGAGGTCATCTACGCCCCGGCCGACGGCGTGCTGGTGGAGCTCGACGCGATGGCCGTCGGCGTCGCGGCCTGGCGCCTCGGCGCCGGACGTGCCCGCAAGGAGGACCAGGTCCAGGCCGGCGCCGGCGTGCGGATGCACGCCAAGCCGGGCGCCACGGTCAAGGCCGGGGAGCCGCTCATGACGCTCCTGACGGACACCCCGGAGAAGTTCGAGCGGGCCCGGGAAGCGCTGGAACACGCCGTCGTGATTGCCCCGGAAGGCTCCCGCCCGGCGCAGCAGCTCATCATCGACCGCATCTCCTAGCAGCCGGCAGCAGCCCGTTGCCCCATCACTTGTGGTCGCTAAACCCCCGGGTTGGCGACCACAAGTGACAGGGCAAGCTGCGGCCTGCCCCGCAGTACACTGGCACGACAGCCGTCCTCCCGTTGTTTGTTAGGAAACCGTGCAGGCAATCAACGACTTCATCCTGGCCGCAGCCGGGCAACCCTGGGTACTCGTCCTGGTGTTCGCGTGCTGCGTGATTGACGGCTTCTTCCCGCCCATTCCGAGCGAATCGGTCGTCGTGGGACTCGCCGCCGTGGCCGCCACCGCCGACGTCCCCAACCCGGCGCTCCTGGCCGTGACCGCCGCTGCCGGCGCCTTCATCGGCGACAACATCGCCTACCTGATCGGCCGCAGCACCGGCACGCGGCGCTGGACCTGGATGCGCGGCCACCGAATGCAGCGGGCCTTCCGGTGGGCGGGCGCGGAACTGCGCAAACGGCCCGCCTCGCTGATCCTCGTGGCGCGCTTCGTGCCGATCGGCCGCGTCGCCGTCAACCTGACGGCCGGCGCCACACACTTTGCGCAGTCACGCTTCGTCGCGCTGACCGTCCTCTCTGCCGTCCTGTGGGCCGCCTACTCTGTCGCGATCGGCCTCTTCTTTGGCCAATGGTTTGAAGAGAACCACCTGCTGGGCGTCATCGTCGCCGTCATCTGCGCGGTCGGCCTGGGCATCCTGGTGGACGTTGTCATCAGCAAGGTCCGGGGTCCGCTTCCCGGGGACGCCGGACAGCCGGTCCCTCCGGCGGAGCCCAAAAAGACGGAGCCCTGAAACGCATCAGATTTATCCTGATGGAACGTAGCGCATCCCTGTCCGTCATGGGACACTGAAGAGCGCTTTTCGTCACTTTCCTAGGAGCAACGCCCGCGTGGAATTTATCAATGAGGCTATTCTCCATGCCGCGGGACAGTGGTGGATTTATCCGATTCTTACGATCTTCTGCTTCATCGACGGTTTCGTTCCGATTCTGCCGAGCGAAACCCTGATCGTCGCTTTGGGTGCCCTCTCTGTCACGTCCGGCCAGCCGAACATGTGGTGGGTCATGGCCGCGGCAGCCATCGGGGCCATTGCCGGGGACAACATGGCGTACATGCTGGGTCGTCATATCGGCGTCGAACGGTTCCGCTGGATGCGCAAACCCAAGATCCACCGCGCCCTGAACTGGGCGCGCTATGAACTCGACAAGCGCGGCGCCATGTTGATCTTCACCGCCCGGTACATCCCGGTGGGGCGTGTGGCCGTGAACTGGATCGCCGGCACCACCGCGTACCCGCGCCGCCGCTTCGTCGTTCTTGACGTCTTCGCCTCCGTCACCTGGGTGGCCTACTCGGCCGGCGTCGGCATCGTCGCCGGCAACTGGGTCCACGAACACCCGCTGCTCGGGGTCGGGATCGCCATCGCTTTTGCCATCGTCCTCGGCATCGTGATCGACCACCTGCTGACCTGGCTGCACCGCTGGCGCGACACCCGTGGCGCTGCCGCGGCCGCCAGCCGGGCCGCCACGCTCGCGGCAGAAGCCAAATTGGCGCACGCCCAGGCCCAGGACGCCCAGGCCCCGCACGCCCAGGTTCCGCAGACCACGGTTGGAGCTACGGAAAAGGGCCCTGCGCCCGCGCACCGGCACGGCTCCGGCACCACCGCGTTGCCCGCGCAGATGGCTGCACCGGCCGACGTCGAGGCCTGATCCCACCGCCCGGCCGGCGTCTGCCGTCGGACCGGCCGGCGTCTGCCGTCGGACCGGCTGGTGTTGCCCGGCCTCCGACCCTAAGGTTGGAACGTGACTGAGATAATTCTTGACGCTGCCCCTGACCTCGAATTCGACCTGAAGGGCCTCCCCAAGGTTTCCCTTCACGACCACCTGGACGGCGGACTCCGTCCGGCCACCATCATTGAACTTGCCGAGGCCGTGGGACACACGCTGCCGTCCACGGATCCCGTCGCCCTGGGGGAGTGGTTCCGCGAATCCGCCGACTCCGGCTCGCTGGTCCGCTACCTCGAGACGTTCGACCACACCATCGCCGTGATGCAGACCAAGGACGGGCTCTTCCGCGTCGCCAAGGAATTCGTCGAAGACCTCGCCGACGACGGCGTTGTCTACGGTGAAGTGCGCTGGGCCCCCGAACAGCACCTGACGAAGGGCCTGAGCCTGGACGACGCCGTCGAGGCCGTGCAGGCGGGCCTTGATGCCGGCGTCGATGCCGTCGCCGAGACCGGCCGCGACATCCAGGTCGGCCAGCTCATCACCGCCATGCGCCACGCCGACCGCGGCCAGGAAATCGCCGAGCTGGCCGTCCGCCACCGCAACAACGGCGCCGTCGGCTTCGACATCGCCGGCGCTGAGGACGGCTTCCTGCCGTCCCGGTTCAAGGACGCCTTCACCTACCTGGCCGAGCATAACTTCCCGGCCACGGTCCACGCCGGCGAAGCCGCCGGACTTGAAAGCATCCAGTCCGCCCTGGTCGACGGACGCGCGCTGCGCCTGGGCCACGGCGTCCGCATCGCCGAGGACGTCACTGTTGAATTCGAGTCGGACGAAGATTCGGCCGATAACAGCGGCGACGAGCTCGACGACAACATCGGCATGGTGACCCTCGGCGAGCTGGCCAGCTGGGTGCGGGACCGGGGTATCGCCCTGGAGATCTGCCCCTCCTCCAACCTGCAGACCGGCGCCGTCGCCGGCTTCGGCGAGGGCATCGAAAGCCACCCGCTGGACATGCTCTACCAGCTCGGCTTCAACGTCACCATCAACACGGACAACCGCCTCATGAGCGGCGTGACGCTCACGGACGAGTTCGAACTGCTGGTGGAGACGTTCGACTACGACCTCGACGACCTGCTGGAGCTGACGCTGAACGCAGCCGAGGCCGCCTTCCTGCCGCTCGAGGAGAAGGAAGCCCTCGTCGAATACATCAATGAGGCCTACGCCGATCTTGGCTAACAAGGACTCCAATGCGGTGGGTGCGCTGGTCGAGTGCATTGGCGAACTGCGCGCCCACTGCCCCTGGATGGGTGCCCTCACCCACGAATCCCTCGTGGAGTACCTCCTCGAGGAGGCTTACGAGGTGGCGGAAACCATCGAGACGGCCGGCGGCGACGCGGAGCTGAAGGCAGAACTGGGCGACGTCCTGCTTCAGGTGGTCCTCCACTCCCGGCTCGCCGAGGAGCGGGGAGCCTTCGGCCTCGACGACGTCGCCCGCGGCCTCACCGCCAAAATGGTCCGGCGCAACCCGCACGTGTTCCGTCCTGACGGATCCCTGCAGGAGTCCTTCCCGGCGACGGTGGAGGAAATCGTCCGCACATGGGACGCCGTCAAGCGCTCGGAGCAGGTCCTGCACTCCGGGGCCGCGGATGCGGGCGCTGAAGGCTCCCGCGCTGATTCTTCCCGGCTGGGGGCACTCGGAGGCGTCCCCGGCGCGCTCCCGGCGTTGGCCCGGGCGCAGAAACTGCTCGACCGCGCCGAACGGGCCGGACTGCCGGCTCCCACCAGGCCGGTTGACGTCCCGACGTCGGAGGCGGACCTGGGGGATCTGCTGTTCGCGATCGCGGCCTCCGCACGGGGCCAGGGGCTGGACGCCGAACGCGCACTCCGCGGCGCCAACCGCCGCTTCCAGAAGGGCCGGCCAGCGGCTCCGCCGCATGAACCGTCCCCGTAATCCGCCAAATGACGTCCGGGGACTGGATAGGTTTCTGTAACTTATCCCACTCTCGACTAGGCTGGGTAGCGACGAGGACGTCTGTTTTTCAGCTTGATTCCCAGCGAGATTTCCCATCAGATTCCCAGCAGATCGCTTCACCCAAAGGAGCCTATCCATGGCGCTTATCGATGCCATCCACGCCCGCGAGATCCTCGATTCCCGTGGCAACCCCACCGTAGAAGTTGAAGTCCTGCTCTCGGACGGCCAGATCGGCCGCGCAGCAGTTCCCTCCGGCGCCTCCACCGGCGAGCACGAGGCCGTGGAACTCCGCGACGGCGACAAGGGCCGTTACCTCGGCAAGGGCGTCCAGAAGGCCGTCGACGCCGTTATCGACCAGATCGCCCCGGCCCTGATCGGTTTCGACGCCACGGACCAGCGCAGCATCGATCAGTCGATGATCGACCTGGACGGCACCGCCAACAAGAGCAAGCTCGGCGCCAACGCCATCCTGGGCGTGTCCCTGGCCGTCGCCAACGCCGCCGCTGCGTCCGCCGACCTGCCGCTCTACAAGTACCTGGGCGGCCCCAACGCGCACGTCCTGCCCGTACCGCTGATGAACATCCTCAACGGCGGCTCGCACGCCGACTCCGACGTCGACATCCAGGAATTCATGGTTGTCCCGCTGGGTGCCGAGACCTTCTCCGAAGGCCTGCGCTGGGGTGTTGAGGTCTACCACGCCCTCAAGGCGGTCCTGCAGGCCAAGGGCCTGTCCACCGGCCTCGGCGACGAAGGCGGCTTCGCGCCGAACCTGCCGTCCAACCGCGCCGCCCTGGACCTCATCCAGGAAGCCATCCGGAACGCCGGCTACACCCCGGGCCAGGACATCGCCCTTGCCCTGGACGTTGCCTCCTCCGAGTTCTTCAAGGACGGCGCCTACCAGTTCGAAGGCAAGACCCTCAGCTCCTCCGAGATGAGCGCCTACTACGCCGAACTCGTCGCAGACTACCCGCTGGTTTCCATCGAGGACCCGCTGGACGAAAACGACTGGGAAGGCTGGAAGACCCTCACCGACGCCATCGGCGACAAGGTCCAGATCGTGGGTGACGACCTCTTCGTCACGAACCCGGAGCGACTCCAGACCGGCATCGATTCGAAGACCGCCAACTCGCTGCTGGTGAAGGTCAACCAGATCGGTTCCCTGACCGAAACCCTGGACGCCGTCTCCCTCGCCCAGCGCGCGGGTTACACCACCATCACCTCGCACCGCTCCGGCGAGACCGAGGACACCACGATCGCGGACATCGCCGTTGCCACCAACGCGGGCCAGATCAAGACCGGTGCCCCGGCCCGCTCCGAACGCGTCGCCAAGTACAACCAGCTGCTGCGCATCGAAGAGGAGCTCGACGACGCCGCACGTTACGCCGGCCGGAGCGCTTTCCCGCGTTTCAACGGCTAGTAACCGCCGGAACCGCGAACCGGTGGCTATGGTTGAAAGACCATGGCCACCGGTTCCTTTTTTGGCACTGTTCCTTTTTGGCGCGGTTCCTTTTTGGCGCGGTTCCGCTTCTGGCGCCGCGCCGGCGCCGCTCAGCCGGCTTTTGCCGGTGCCGGTCCGGGCCACGGGGATGAGCATTGAATAGCGCTGAACCAGCAAGCCGCAAGCCAGCCGGATCAGCGCCCGGCATTACAGGAGTGACATGGCCACCCGCCGACCCAAGGTTCCCCGGGCCACGCCTGCGGCGCCGAAGTCTCCGGATACCGGCGACGGCGGCGACGTCATCCAGGCTGATTTCGGCAACTCCCGCGGGACCCAGCCGAACCCGGCCGGCACGGCTGTTCCGGCCCCCCGTCAGCACACCGGCAACGCAGCCACCGCCCGTCCGGCCGTAACCCGCCCGGCCGCAGCGCCAGGTGCAGGAACGCCGGCGTCCGCAACCGCTCCGGGGGCTCCCCGGCCGGGTGAAGCAGCGCCGGGTGCAACAACGCCGGCGGCAGCCGGGAACAGCACTGCCCCATCCTCCGGGAAGGGCGCCGCGCCGGCGGAGGACCACCCCGTGCCGGCCAAGGCATTCTCCGGCCGCATGCTGGCGCTGCTCGTCGTTATGATTGCCATCACCATCATGCTGGCGCCCACCGTCAAGATCTTCTTCGAAAAACGTGCCGAAATCGCCGAGCTGCAGGCGGACATTGCGGCGAAACAGTCCGAGCAGAATGATCTCCGGCGCCAGGTCTCCCGGTGGCAGGATCCTAACTACGTGAAGCAACAGGCCCGCGACCGCATTAACATGGTTATGCCCGGCGAGACGGGCTACTGGGTCTTTGGCAGCGATCTTCCCGCCGGATCAACCAGTGGCGCGGCCGGTACAGGATCAGCCCAAGACCCGGCCGAGCTGCCCTGGGTGGATTCCCTCTGGGAGTCCATCCGGCGCTCGGCAACAGACTAAGAAGCGGCGCCCGCCGCAGGATTGTCCGCCGGACAAAGCCAGACAGGGCAGGAAGGTGCCGCCCCCGTGGACGAGAACCGAGTGGACGAGGCCCCCGCGGCAGCGGACCCGAGCGCACACAACCCGGCAACCCCGGATTTATCCGGCTCCGTGGCGGATTCCCGCCGGCCCTCGCCCCGCGACCTCGATGTCCTGAGCAGGCAACTAGGGCGCCCGGTGCGTGACGTCGTCGAGATCCCGGCCCGCTGCGTCTGCGGCAACCCGCTGGTGGCGGCCACTTCGCCGCGGCTGAGCAATGGCACACCGTTCCCCACCACCTTCTACCTCACGCACCCGGTCATTACCTCGGCGGTGTCACGGCTGGAGGCGGCGGGCCTGATGAACGAAATGAATGAGCGGCTCGGGGGAGACGCGGACCTCGCGGCGGACTACCGCGCCGCGCATGAGGCCTATCTGGCCTCCCGCGCGGAGATCGGTTCCCGGTCAGGCATCGGAGCTGTCCCCGAGATTGACGGCATCTCCGCCGGCGGCATGCCTACCCGCGTCAAGTGCCTGCACGTCCTGGTGGGGCATTCGCTGGCCGCCGGACCGGGCGTGAACCCGCTCGGGGACGAGGCCATCGCAGCCATCAGCGAGTGGTGGACACCAGAGCGCTGCTATTGCGACGGCGCGTGGGACACCGGCGGCGAAGCCCCCTCCCAGGACCTCAGCCGGCACGGCCCGCAGGGGCTTCCGGAGATCGTGGGCCGGCCGGCCCCGGTCCGGAAGCCACGCACCGAAGATCCCGGCAGCGCCGGAGACGCCGGCGCCACCGGAACCGCCGGTTCAGCCGACGCCAGCGGGGCCGGACAGTGACCCGCGTGGCCGCCGTCGACTGCGGCACCAACTCGATCCGCCTGCTCATCGCCGATGTGGAATCGGACGGCGGTGCTCCCTGGCTGGCCGACGTCGTGCGCGAAATGCGCGTCGTCCGGCTCGGCCAGGGCGTGGACGCCACGGGCGAGCTCGCGCCGGAGGCCCTGGACCGGACCTTCGCCGCGGCCGCCGACTATGCCGGGCTGATCGAGAGCCACGGGGCCACCAGAGTGCGCTTCGTCGCGACCTCGGCCACACGCGACGCCCGCAACCGGCAGGACTTCGTGGACGGCATCCGCGGGCTCCTCGGCGTCGAACCCGAAGTGATCACCGGGGACGCGGAAGCCGCGCTGTCCTTCGCGGGCGCCAGCAGCGTCCTGCCCTCGCGCGGCGAGGATCCCATCCTCGTGGTCGACCTCGGCGGCGGGAGCACCGAGTTCGTGCTGGGCAACGCCGACGGCGTCATCGCTGCCAGGTCCGTCGACGTCGGGTGCGTCCGGATGACAGAACGCCACCTGCGCAGCGACCCGCCCACAGCCGAGCAGATCGCCGCAGCGGAGGCCGACGTCGACGCTGCCCTCGATGAAGTGGCGATGACTGTTCCGCTGGACCGCAGCACCGCCGTCGTTGGTGTGGCCGGTTCCGTCACCACCATCACGGCCCACGCGCTCCGGCTGCCGGAATACTCCGCGGAGGCCATCCATGGCACCGAACTTTCGCTCGACGACGTGCGCCGGGCCTGCACTGAACTGCTCGCCATGTCCCACGCGGAGCGCGCCACCCTGCCCTACATGCACCCCGGCCGCGTGGACGTGATCGGGGCAGGCGCCCTCGTCTGGCGGCGCGTCCTGGAACGGCTGGCTGACGCCACCGGCCACAGGGTCACGACGGCAGTCACCAGCGAACACGATATTCTTGACGGAATTGCCTTGAGTATCAGCTAGGCCGCAGGCCGGCCGCGTGGCCGGCGGACGCCCGCCCGAACGGCGCCCGTTCGCACCTCCCCACCACGATCCCTCGGCGTTCCGCAGCGCCACCGCAACCGCAGCGCCACCAGCTGTCCCGCCGATAGGACCCGAATGACCAGAGCAACAGACCGGCGACGCCGGGCCGCCTCCGCGTTGATGGCCTTGGCCCTTGCGGGCGGTACCCTTGCGGCCGGCTTGACGGCCGCGCCCGCAGCGCACGCCGATGACTGGCGCAAAAAGCAATACTGGCTCGCGGAGTCCGGCATCACCAAGGCCTGGGAGGTGTCCAAGGGCGCCAACGTCAAGGTCGCCGTGATCGACAGCGGCGTGGACGGCAAACATCCCGACCTGGCCGGCGTCCTGACCGGCGGCGTCGATGTCTCCGGTGCCGGGAGCACGGACGGCCAGAAGAGCATCGGAGCGAAGCCCGAGCACGGAACCCTTGTCGCCACTATGCTCGCAGGCCGGGGCCACCAGCCCGCGAAGTCGACGGAAAAGGCGAGCCCCAGCCCCAGCCCCAGTGCCGGGCCGACCGTCGGACCGGACGGAATCGTCGGTGTGGCCCCCGAAGCGGAGCTGCTGTCCGTTTCGACGTGGCTCGGATCGGCGAACCCGGGCGGCAAGAGCGACCAGGACCAGATTCCCCAGGCCGTCCGCTGGGCTGTCGACAACGGGGCCCGCGTCATCAACATCTCCCTCGGCAGCACCTCACCGGAATGGCCGCAGAGCTGGGACGCGGCGTTCCTGTACGCCGAGCAGAACGACGTTGTGATCGTTGCCGCCGCAGGCAACCGTGGCGGCGGCAACGTCCAGGTCGGGGCCCCCGCCACCATCCCTGGTGTGCTTACCGTCGCGGGCCTGGACCGCAAGGGAAAGGCCAGCGTCGATTCCTCGTCCCAGGGGATCAGCATCGGCGTGGCGGCCCCCGCAGAAGACCTGATCGGGGGTATGCCCGGCGGCGGCTACGTGGAATGGGCGGGCACTTCGGGCGCCACCCCCATCGTCGCCGGTGTTGCCGCGCTCATCCGTTCCAAATGGCCGGACATGACGGCCAATCAGGTCATCAACAGAATCGTGAGCACCGCGAAGGATGCCGGCGCTCCGGGGAAGGACCCGCTGTACGGATTCGGGATCCTCAACGCCGAAGCTGCGCTGAAGGACGATGTGCCGGAAACCCGGGTCAATCCGCTGGGGTCGATTTCCGACTGGATCCGGGTGCACCGTCGGGGCAACCTGTCCAGCGCACCGGCCGCAGCCGCGCCGACCCCGTCCAGCGCCGCGCCCACCCTCCCGGAGCCCACTGTCCCGGTGGCGGAGGCCCCGTCCGGGCTGGACAGCGCCGTGCCGGCCATGGTGGTGCTCGGCTTCGGCGGACTGTTCCTGTGCATCGTGGGAGCCGCCTTCTTCCAGCTCCGGCGTGCGGTCCGGACGGACCCGAAGGCCGGGTCCGACAGCTCCGGAAACCCGGAAACCGGGGTGCTTGATTCCGCGGATTCCAGCGGGAAGCCGTAGTTAGTGAAGTTTTTCACAAAGTGCGGTATTCTTGGGGAATGGCATCCTCCCCTCAGCTCCAGGACCGTCCCAGGGTACTCGTCGTCGGCGGCGGGTACGTCGGCCTGTACGTAGCCCTCAAACTGCAGAAGAAGATCGCGAATGCCGGTGGCATCGTCACCCTCGTTGATCCCCTGCCCTACATGACCTACCAGCCCTTCCTCCCCGAAGTTGCCGGCGGCAACATCGAGGCACGCCACGCCGTTGTCTCGCACCGCAAGCACCTCAAGCAGACGGAACTGATCCAGGGCCGCGTCACGTCGATCGACCACGCCAGCCGCACGGCTGTTGTGGCCCCGGCCGACGGCGGCGAGACCTTCGAGGTTCCGTACTTCGACGTCGTGGTGGCCGCAGGCGCGATCACCCGCACGTTCCCGATCAAAGGGCTCGCGGACAAGGGCATCGGCCTCAAGACCATCGAGGAAGCCGTCGCCCTGCGCAACGGTGTGCTCGAGCGGATCGAAGCCGGCTCTCTGATGACCGACCCGGTGGAACGCGCCCGGGCCCTGACCTTCGTCGTCGTCGGCGGCGGCTTCGCCGGCATCGAATGCATCACCGAGATGGAAGACCTGGCCCGCGCCGCGGTCAAGAACAACCCGCGCGTCAAGCAGGAGGAAGTCCGCTTCGTCCTGGTCGAGGCCATGGGCCGGATCATGCCGGAAGTCACCGCCAACCAGGCCGAGTGGGTTGTCGAGCACCTCCGCAGCCGCGGCATCGAGGTCTTGCTCAACACCTCCCTCGACAACGCCGAGGGCTCCTTGAAGCTCATCAACCTCCCGGACAAGACCCCGGCCCAGGAATTCGAGTCGGACACCCTGGTCTGGACTGCCGGTGTGCAGGCCAACCCGATGATCCGTTCCACCGACTTCCCGCTGGAGCCCCGCGGCCGCGTGCGCGTCCTTCCGGATCTGCGCATCGCCGGGGACGAAGGCATCATCGAAAACGCTTGGGCCGCCGGCGACATTGCAGCCGTGCCGGACCTCACGGGCAGCGGGCTGCCGGACGGCACCTGCGTCCCCAACGCCCAGCACGCCCTGCGCCAGGCCAAGCGGCTTGCCAAGAACCTGTGGGCATCCCGCTGGGACAAGCCCCTCAAGGACTACAAGCACAAGAACCTGGGCGCCGTTGCCGGATTCGGCGAATGGAAGGGTGTCGCCAACCTCAACATCGTCGGCCGGATTGGTCTCAAGGGACCCCTCGCCTGGCTTGCACACCGCGGCTACCACGGCCTGGCCATGCCCACTGTGGAACGCAAGCTCCGCGTGATCTTCGGCTGGATCCTGGCGTTCTTCGTTGGCCGCGACACCACCCAGCTGGTCGATCTGGACAACCCCCGCGGTGCGTTCGTTGCCGCCGCGACACCGGCACCCAAGCCGGCTGCGGCTCCCGCCGCGCCTTCGGCTGAGAAGCCGGCGGCCGGGGCGGGCAAGGCTGCCAACAAGGAAGCCGTGTCGGCAGACTCGAAGTAGCCTGCATCACCGTTCGACGGCGGCCGTTCCCCTGTGGGGGAGCGGCCGCCGTCGCTGTTAAGCCGTCATCATCCGCCGGATCCCGGCCCGCACCGGGCGGTGCCCCGCCTAGACTTGCCCCATGACAGCTGAAAAGGACCTCCACACCCTGCTGGCCACCATGCACCCGGAACTCCGTGAGGGCGAGTTCGTCTACGTCCTCTGGCCCCACGGCAGGCCCCTCGCCGGTGCGGTCGCTGCCGCCGTCCGCGAGGCAGAGGGCCTGACCGTCGTCCTGCCGCGGGCCGAAGCCGACAGCCTCGGACTGTCCTACGACTTCGTCGGAGCATGGATCACCCTCCAGGTGCACTCCTCCCTCGAGGCCATCGGCCTGACCGCCGCCGTCAGCGCCGCCCTGACCGAGGCCAAGATCAGCTGCAACGTCCTGGCCGGCTTCCATCACGACCACATTCTGGTCCCTGTCGCGGACGCCGACCGGGCGCTCGAGGTGCTGCACGAGCTGGTCGCGGCCAGCGGGGAGCACAAGCCCGCCCCGGAACTGGTGTTGCGCAGTGAACAGCCCGCGGACCGGCCTGCCGTCCTGGCCCTCACCGCCGCGGCCTTCGCGGTCTCACCGGTCACCGGGCTGCCCGTCCAGGGCGAGCCCGAGGAAGTGGCACTCCTGGCCGCGCTCTTCGAGTGCGAGGACTACCTGCCGGAGTTCAGCGTCATCGCTGAGCTCGGCGGCGAGGTCGTTGGTCACGTCATCAGCACCCGTGCCTGGGCGGGGGAGCTGGCGCTATTGGGCCTGGGCCCCATCGGCGTCGTCCCGCGCCTGCAGCGGCACGGCATCGGCAGCGCGCTGATGAAGGAAACGATCGCCCGGGCCAACGCCGCGGGGGAGCGCGGCATCGCGCTTCTGGGCGATCCGGAGTACTACTCGCGGTTCGGCTTCGTGGCGTCCACCTCCCTCGGCGTGGAGGCCCCCGACCCGGCCTGGGGCGGGCATTTCCAGCTGCTGCCGCTGGCCGTCTGGCCCGGCGGCGTGAGCGGGACATTCCGCTACGCCAAGCCGTTCGGCGTCGCCTAGCCGGCGGTCCGGCGGGATACCATTGACCGGGCGCCCCAGTAGCCCAATTGGCAGAGGCAGCGGACTTAAAATCCGCGTGTTGTGGGTTCGAGTCCCACCTGGGGCACTGTTCCTGGCGCGCCCGGGTCCGGCGGCCAGATTTCCTCTATGCAACGAGTGTTATAAGGATGTGACCGTAGTCACTTTGGATCGGGCCGGAATTGCACTAGCTTGAAGTTAAATCAGGAACACCTGATCATTCGCATCAAAGGCCGTTCGCACCTTTAGATCGAGGAGATTGTAAATGACTTCACTCCCCCAGGTGGCACCCCGCATCGCTAAGCTGACCGCGCTTAGCATCGGCGTCGCCCTTCTGGCTACGGCTTGTGGTGGCTCGTCCACCCCGACGTCGACCGGATCCGCCTCTGCCAACGCCGCGGGCATCGCCTGCCCGGCACCCAGCGCTGGAGCTGGCGCCGGAACATCGGCCGCGACCAACACCGGCCAGGTTCCTGCTTCCACCACCACCACTGACACCCCGCTGAAGATCGGCTCGCTCCTGCCGACCACCGGGTCGCTGGCCTTCCTTGGCCCGCCCGAGATCGCGGGTGTCAACCTTGGCATCAAGGAAATCAACTCGGCCGGCGGTGTGCTGGGTAAGCCGGTGCAGGTCATCCACCGCGACTCCGGCGACACCAAGACCGACATCGCCACGCAGTCCACCACCGCCCTCCTGGGCCAGGGCGTCGGCGCCATCATCGGTGCCGCATCCTCCGGCGTTTCCAAGACCGTGATCAACCAGATCACCGGCGCAGGCGTCATCCAGTTCTCCCCGGCGAACACCTCGCCTGACTTCACCGACTGGGACGACAAGGGCCTCTACTGGCGCACCGCTCCCTCTGACGTGCTACAGGGCAAGGTCCTCGGCAACTACATGGCCACCTGTGGCGCCCAGACCGTTGGCATGATCGTCCTGAACGACGCTTACGGAACAGGCCTCGCGAAGAACGTGAAGTCGGCGTTCGAGGCAGCCGGCGGCCAGGTCGTCGCAGAGGAACTCTTCAACGAAGGTGATTCCCAGTTCAGCAGCCAGGTGGACAAGGTCATCGCCGCGAAGCCGGATGCCATCGCCCTGATCACCTTTGACCAGGCCAAGAGCATCGTGCCGCTGATGACCGGCAAGGGCATCAAGCCCACGCAGCTCTTCCTCGTAGACGGCAACATGTCCGACTACAGCAAGGACTTCCAGGCCGGAACCCTGAAGGGCGCCCAGGGCACCATCCCGGGCACCTTCGCGAAGGAGGACTTCAAGAAGAAGCTCCTGGCCATCGATCCCGCGCTGAAGGACTACAGCTACGCAGGCGAATCCTACGACGCCGCAAACCTGATCGCACTGGCTTCCGAAGCCGCCAAGAGCACCAAGGGCGTCGACATCGCCAAGCAGCTCAAGGCAGTCTCGGAAGGCGGCGAAAAGTGCAGCGACTTCCCGACCTGCGTCACCCTGCTCCGCAACGGCAAGGACATCGACTACGACGGCCAGTCCGGCCCCGTAACGTTCTCCGACGCCGGTGACCCGACCGAAGCATACGTCGGCATCTACGAGTTCCAGGATGACAACACCTACAAGGCATCCAAGGAAGAGTTCGGCAAGCTCTAAGCCCACCCTTCCCAAGCCACCAGGAGACCCCCGCCCCTTGGGCGGGGGTCTTTTGCGTGCGGGGGAGCAGTCGGGGCGTCAGGCGCAGCGGCCTTTTGAACGGCATGGGACTGCCCGACGGCGGGAACCCGGCTCCGTGGTTCGACGGCCCGGCCAGAACGCTGCGCTGCATGACACCGCGTCGTTTTGGGAGGGAGTGGCAGGTGGGATTAACGCTGAGGGCGACGGAGGCAGATGCTTGTGAAAGCGCCGTGGTTGCGCTGGGCCCACGGGGGGCGGGGTTCCCTGCCCGAGCGTGCGAGGGGAGGGGGCCGCCGGGGAGGGACGAGCGCAGGCGCCGAGCAAGCGGCTGCGGAGGCGCCCGGAGGTCACCACGGAGGCGCCCGGAGCCGCCGGGGACGGCGGGAAGCCCGGACGTTGGACCCCGGGCACGCAGAAGGGCCGCCACCGGCTGGTGACGGCCCTTCTGCTGCGGTGCTGCCGGGGGATTACTCGACGGTGTCGGCGAGGGTGCCCAGGTACAGCTGAATGACCTTCGGGTCCTTCATGAGCTCCCGGCCGGTGCCGGTGTACGCGTCCTTGCCCTGGTCCAGGACATAGCCGCGGTCGCAGATCTGCAGGCAGCGCCGGGCATTCTGTTCCACCATGATGACCGAAACGCCTGCACGGTTGATCTCGTGAACCCGGAGGAAGGTCTCATCCTGCTTGACAGGGGAGAGGCCCGCCGAGGGCTCGTCGAGCAGCAGCACGGCCGGGTCCATCATGAGGGCCCGTCCCATCGCAACCATCTGGCGTTCGCCGCCGGAGAGCGAGCCCGCGCGCTGGGCGCGCCGCTTGCCGAGTTCCGGGAACAGGCCCGTGACGAAGTCGAAGCGCTCCGCAAAGTCCTTGGGCCGCTGGAACATGCCCATCTGGAGGTTTTCCTCGATGGTCAACGCGGCGAACACGTTGTTGTTTTGCGGCACAAAGCCGATGCCCCGGCTGACGAGCTTGTTGGCCTTCAGCCCGGTGATGTCCTGCCCGCGCACCACGACGGAACCCGAGTGGACCTTGACCAGGCCGAACATCGCCTTGAGCAGGGTCGACTTACCTGCGCCGTTGGGACCGATAATGCCAATCAGCTCACCCTTGCGGGCCTCGATGCTGCAGCCGTTGAGGATGTTGACGCCCGGGATGTAGCCGGCCACCAGATCGGTGACCTTGACGACCGAATCCTCGTCATGGACTGGTGTGGCGGCGGCTGCCGCGCTGGTGGCGCTCATTCTGTGTCCTTCTCTGTGCGGGTCGGCTCCTCGGCGCTGCGCCGTCCGCGCGGCGGACCGTTGCTGTCCGGGACCGCGGGCGAATCCGTTTCACCGGCGACGACGTCGAGCGAGATGATGCCGGCATTTTCGGTGCCGACGATCGATTCCTCATCGGCGACCAGTTCAGCGGCCAGCTCCTTGATGCCTTCCGAGTCACCGAGATCCACGTCGTGGTGGGCGCCCAGGTAAGCGTCGATCACGGCCGGATTCTTCATGACCTCGACCGGCGGGCCTTCGGCCACAATCTTGCCTTCGGCCATGACCACGACCCAGTCGGCGATGTGCCGCACCATGTGCATGTCGTGCTCGACGAACAGCACGGTCATGCCCTCGGCCTTGAGGTTCTTGATGTGGTCCAGCAGCGACTGCGTCAGCGCCGGGTTGACGCCTGCCATCGGCTCGTCGAGCATGACCAGCTTGGGCCGGACCATCAGCGAGCGGGCCATTTCCAGGAGCTTGCGCTGTCCGCCGGACAGGGACGCGGCGTAGTCGTCCTTCTTGGCGTCCAGCTTGAACTTCTCCAGCAGCACATTGGCTTCCTGGGTGATCTTCTTTTCCTGGCCGCCCCAGATACCCTTGAACAGGGCCTTGGACAGCCGCTCGCCGGACTGATGGGAGGCGCCGAGACGCATGTTCTCCATCACGGTGAGCTTGCCCATGACCTTGGTCAGCTGGAACGTGCGGACCATGCCCATCCGGGCCACCTTGTAGGAGGAGACCCCGGCGAGGCTGTTGCCCTCGAACTGCCACTTGCCCGTGTTGGGGGTGTCGAAGCCGGTCAGCAGATTGAACAGCGTGGTTTTGCCCGCACCGTTCGGGCCGATCAGTGCGGTGATTTTGTGCCGCGGGATTTCGAGATACTCGACGTCGACGGCGTTGATGCCGCCGAAGCTGCGGGTGACGTTTTCCGCGACCACGATCGGATCGCGCTTCTTGCAGCCGGGGGCGGCCTCGCCCGCGGCGATCGGACGCGTGTCCGTCATGTAGTCGATATTTTCCGACTCTCGGGGTTCTTCGCTCTGCGTGCTCATGCGAACGCCAGCTCCTTCTTGTTGCCGAGGACACCTTGGGGCCTGAAGATCATCAGCAGCATCAGCGCGACACCCACCAGGATGTAGCGCAGCTGGCCGGCCTGGACGGTGTTCAGCCAGGTGATGGCGCCGGATTCGATCAGGCCGTACAGGATGCCTTGAGTGAGGGACAGCACGACCCAGAAGATCATGGCGCCGACGACCGGCCCCAGCACCGTGCCCAGGCCGCCGAGCAGCAGGCAGGTGTAGAGGAAGAACGTCAGTTCGGTGCCGTAGTTCGCCGGCTGGACCGCGCCGCGGGGGAGGGTGAAGATCATGCCGGCCAGGGCGCCGAGGACACCACCGATGATCAGGGCCTGCATCTTGTAGGCGTACACGTTCTTGCCGAGCGAGCGGACGGCGTTTTCGTCTTCACGGATGCCCTTGAGGACGCGCCCCCAGGGGCTGCGCATCAGCAGCCACACCAAGGTGCAGAACAGGGCCACGACTGCCCAGGCGACTACCCGGATGAAGAAGTCGCGGTTGTTCATGCCCATGTAGGAACCCGGAGGGAACGGGTTCATCGCGTAGAAGTCACCTTCAAACGCGGCGAGGCCGTTGGCCGAACCGGTGATGGCGGTCAGCTGGTTGGTCGTGACGATGTAACGGACGATCTCCGCCGCCGCGATCGTGACGATGGCCAGGTAGTCGGCCCGCAGCCGGAGGGTGGGAATACCCAGCAGCAACGCGAAGATGGCCGAGCAGACCACGGCGATCAGAAGACCGACGAAGAACGGAACACCGAACGTCAGGGTGGAGATGGCGAAGCCGTAGGCTCCCACCGCCATGAAGCCGGCCTGGCCGAAGTTGAGCAGGCCGGCGTAGCCGAAGTGAACCGCAAGGCCGAGCGTGGCGAGGGCGTATGCCGCCGTCGTCGGGCTAAACAGTTCTCCGGCAGCGCTGGAAAAAATAAATCCGAAGTCCATGGCTGTCTCCTAACCCACGCGCTCGCGCCGGCCCAAGATGCCTTGGGGCCGGATCAGAAGGACAATAATCATGATGAACAGTGCTCCCACGTATTTAAGGTCGGCGGCGAGGCCGAACACGGTGGTCAGCTCCACGAAGATGCCGACGATGATGGAGCCGATCAGGGCGCCCCACACAGTGCCGAGGCCACCCAGCGTGACGCCGGCGAAGATGAGCAGCAGGATCTGCGAACCCATGTCGAACGTGACACCGGGCCGGTAGTACGCCCACAGGATGCCGCCGAGGGACGCGAGCATGCCGCCGGTGACCCAGACAATCCGGATGACGGAGTCGACGTCGATGCCGGAGGCCGCCGCCAGGGCCGGGTTGTCGGCGACCGCGCGGGTGGCTTTGCCGAGGCGGGTCTTGAGAAGAACGACGCCGAGGATCGCAATGACCACCGCGCTGATCACGAGGGACCAGAGGTTGTTGGGGGAGATGGAGATCGGGCCGAGCTGTATCTCCGAGCTCTGGGCGAACGGCAGCTGCTGGGTGGCGCCGCCGAAGAAGAACTGGATCACGTAGCGGACGGCCAGCGCGAGGCCGATGCTGACGATCATCATCGGAACCAGGCCGGTGCCGCGGCGCCGCAGCGGCTTCCACAAGCCCGCGTCCTGGACGTATCCGAATAGACCGCCGCCGAGCAGCGCGAGCAGGATGGCCAGCCAGAACGGAAGGTTCATGGCGTTGAAGGAGAACACCAGGACGGCGCCGAGGGTGACCATTTCACCGTGGGCGAAGTTGGTCAACCCGGTGGTGCCGAAGATCAGCGAGAGGCCAACGGAGGCAAGGGCCAGCAGAAGACCGAAGCTCAGGCCCGCCACGAGGCGGTTGATCAGGTTCTGGCCGAAATCCTGCTGCTGCACCACGATGCCTTCGCCGAAGGCGAAGATCACCGAGAGGTTGGAGGTCTGGCTGAAGGTGACTTCGCGGGGGTTTTGCTGGCCCTCCGCGAGCTGAATGCCCTCCGGGAGCGTGGATTCATCCAGCTCGACCTTGTAGGTTCCCTGGGTGGGTACCCCGATAGTCCAGGAGCCGTTGGCATTCGACGTCGCCGTTCCGGTGAAGTCGCCGTTCGTGGCGGTGATGGTGACGTCAGCGATCGGGGCGCGGTCGTCGCCGCGCAGGAAGCCGCTGATGCTGTTCTGGAACGTGGTTGCCGACGGGGATGGTGTCGGAGAGGGGCTCGTGGCCTGTGATGCCGGCGCGACGATCAGCAGTAGCGCGGCCACGGCGGCAAAAACAGCCCCCACAACTTTCAGCAGTCTGCCGCGCCGTCTCTGCGACAGGCCTCTCGGTGTGCTTCTCAAAATGAAAACCTCCACATGGGGGTGGTGTGGGTTGCGCCATTGCAACCGCTGCGAACAGTCAGGGGGACGGAGGGTGGTGCGTGGTGCGATGCGGTGGAGCGGTAAGGCTTGTGATATCCGTCACCCTGTTTGGCTTATGTTACAGCCCGCGCGGGGCAAAGAATGCCGTCGCGAGCAGGCGGAACGTCGCGATCGGGTAACAACCGTGAAGCCCGGGCGGCGGGGTGCTTTACCTGTCCTAAAGTAAACTTTTGTTGATCCGGAGTATGCCTAAACATTCCGTCGCCGCGCAGCGCCGTCCGGAGCCGGAACACGGCGGAGAGGTCACGGTTGGGTTGCGGGAGCGGCGTCCCGGGAACTATCCCTGCATGCCAGCTGTTGGAATTGGTAGCGTGTTGTAACGAGCACCGACTTGTAACGAGCCCCGACTCGTAACGAGTTCCGACAGATCACCACCGGATCAATACTCACCCCCTTATTTGGAGGACACCAGCAATGGCACTTGGCGGAAACCCAGTCTTCAACGGAAAGAACTTCCGTGGAGCCACCCAGGCACCGCCTGCCCCGCAGGCGTACGGACAGGGCCACTACGGACAGGGCCAGTACGGCCAGGTTCCGGGCCGCGCCCCGGGCCAGGTCATGGACGGCCAGGCCGGCTGGAGCGCTGCCCAGCAGGGCATGACCCAGGGCCAGCTCCAGGACATGTACAACCGGCCCGCCGCCGGCCCCGCCGACACGGGACGCATGACCTACGACGACGTCATCATGAAGACCGCGGCCTGCCTCGGCGCCGTGGTTGCCGGTGCCGCCGTCACCCTGGTGGTGGCAGAGGGCCTGGCCTACATGCTCATGATCGTCGGCGCGCTGGGCGGATTCGTCCTCGCCCTGGTCAACACCTTCAAGAAGCAGCCGTCTCCTGCGCTGATCCTGGCCTACGCAGCCCTCGAGGGTCTTTTCCTCGGCGGCCTGACGCGGATCCTGGACAACATGTACCCGGGCGTCGGCCTGCAGGCCGTGATCGGCACGCTCTCCGTGTTCGCCGTGACCCTGGTGCTCTTCCGGAGCGGCAAGGTCCGGGCCACGCCGAAGGCCATGCGCTTCTTTATGATCGCCACCATCGGCTACGCCGTCTTCGCGCTCATCAACATGGTCATGATGTGGACCGGCGCCGTCGATTCCCCGTTCGGCCTGCGCACCTCAATGGAGATCATGGGCATCCCGCTGGGCGTCTTCATCGGCGTGCTGGCGATCGGCCTGGCCGCGTTCTCGCTGATTATGGACTTCACCAGCATCGAAGCCGGCGTCCGTAGCGGCGCCCCGCAGCGCTTCTCCTGGACCGCGGCCTTCGGCCTCACGGTGACCCTGGTGTGGCTCTACGTTGAGATCATCCGCCTCCTGGCGATCCTCCGCGGCGACGAGTAACACCCGCGGCTGATTGCCGGTACCTGAGAACCAAGAAAGAGGAGCCCCGCCACACGGCGGGGCTCCTCTTTGCAGTTGTGGCGGCGCTGTGCGCCAATCTTGTGCGGTGGCGGGCGGCGGCGGTGCCGACGGCGGTAGGCGCCCGCTCAGCCCAGCCGCTCCAGCACCACGGCCATGCCCTGGCCGCCGCCGACGCACAACGTGGCCAGCCCCAGGGTCGCATCGCGTTCCCGGAGGCCGTTGAGCAGGGTGGTGGTCATCCGGGCGCCGGTCATGCCGAAAGGATGGCCCAGTGCGATGGCGCCGCCGTGGACGTTGAGCTTGTCATGATCGATCCCGAGTTCCTTGGCGCTGGCGACGACCTGCACCGCGAAGGCCTCGTTGAGTTCCACCAGGTCGATGTCCTGGATACCCAGCCCGGCCAGGTCCAGCGCCCGTCGGCTCGCCTCCACCGGGCCCATGCCCATGAGCTCGGGGGAGAGGGCGCTGACGCCGGTGGAGATAATCCGCGCCAGAGGTTCCAGCCCGAGTTCGCGCGCCCGCGAATCGCTCATCACCACGACGGCGGCCGCTCCGTCGTTCAGCGGGCAGGCGTTGCCGGCGGTGACGGTGCCCTCGGCGCGGAAGACCGGCTGCAGGGCGCTGACCGACTCCATAGTGACGCCGGCCCGCGGGGAGTCGTCCCGGTCGATCACGGTGCCGTCCCTGCGGGTGTAGGCGGTGATCTCGCGGGCATAGAATCCGGAGGCGATGGCTGCCTCGGCGCGGTTCTGGCTCAGCACGGCCCAGGCGTCCTGGTCCGCCCGGCTGATGCCGAAGCTGGTTGCGACGTTTTCGGCGGTCTGGCCCATGGCGATATAGATGTCCGGCATACGGCCGCCCAGCCGCGGATCCGTCCACGGGGTATTGGACCCCGCCCTGGCGGCGGTGCGCTGCCGGGCGGCATCAAAGAGCGGATTGTGCGTGCTGGCGTCCGTCTCTCCCGCGCCGGCCCAGTCACGGTAACGGGACACGGACTCCACTCCGGCGGCAACAAACGCGTGTCCTTCGCCGGCCTTGATGGCGTGGAAGGCCATCCGGAGCGTTTGCAGGCTGGAGGCGCAGAAGCGGTTGATCGTGGCCCCGGGAACGTTGTCCAGTCCGGCCAGGATGGTGACCACCCTGGCCATGTTGGAACCGGCTTCGCCGCTGGGCTCGGCGCAGCCCAGATAGAGATCGTCCAGGCCCCGGCCCGCGTCGTCGGCCGCGTCGAAGGACGGAATCCGGGCCAGCGCCGCGGTCACCATGGCGGTCGCGAGGTCGTCGGGCCGTTCGTCCTTCAGCGACCCTTTGAAGGCGCGTCCGATCGGGCTTCTGGCAGTGGAAACAATGACGGCTTCTGGCATGCGCCCAGCCTACGCTCCGCCTATGCCAGGCGCATCGCCCCGGCTGCCGGCCGGACGCTGAAGATCTCCGGTGGCGCGTACCCGGCCGCCGCGAAGGCAAGTCCGACGGCGGCGCGCACCTGCCGCTCGGCCGCTGCCGGGGTGAGCGCGATGGCCGAACCGCCGAAACCGCCCCCGGTCATCCGGGCGCCGACCGCGCCGGCGGAACGGGCAGCCTCGACGGCGACGTCCAGTTCCGGGCAGGAGATCTCGAAGTCGTCCCGCATCGAGGCGTGGGACGCATCCAGCAGCGGTCCGATCGCCGCCGGCCCGGCGGTTTCCAGGACCTTGACCGCCTGCAGGACCCGCTCATTTTCCGTCACCACGTGCCGCACCCGGCGGAACGTCTCCGGGTCCAGACGGCCGGCCGCCGCGTCCAGGTCGTCCGGCCCGACGTCGCGCAACGCCTTGACTCCGAGGATCCCGGCACCCCGTTCGCAGGAGGCGCGCCGGGACGCGTAGCCGCCGCCGGCGTGGGAATGCGACACCTTCGTGTCGATCACGAGCGGCACCAGCCTGGCGCTGTCGGCGTCGAACGGCACCAGCCGGATGTCCTGGCTGCGGCAGTCGAGGAAGAGGACATGCCCGGCCGCCCCGCGCAGGGACGCTGACTGGTCCATGATGCCGGTGGGGGCGCCGACGAAGTCATTTTCCGCGCGCTGGGTCGCCAGGACCATCTCCCGAGTATCCAGGCCCGCCGCGGCGAGCTCGTTGACCGCTGTGATGACGGCGCATTCGATGGCGTGGGAGGAGGACAGCCCGGCGCCGCGCGGAACGTCGGAGTCCAGCAGCAGGTCCAGTCCGCCCACGTGGAGTCCGCGCTGCTGCAGCGCCCAGAGGACCCCCAGCGGATATTTGGTCCAGCCCCTCGCCGTGCCCCGGCTGAGGGATCCGGCATCCACCGTGGTCAGTCCTTGGTTGCCGAAGGTGGACAGCAGCCTGATGGTGGAGTCCGAACGCCGGCGGACCGCCACGCGGGCGGTCCTGTTGATCGCAAACGGCAGCACGAAACCCTCGTTGTAGTCGGTGTGCTCGCCGATCAGGTTAACCCGGCCCGGGGCCTGCCACACCCCGTCCGGCGCAGCGCCGAAGACGGACTGAAACCTGGCGGCCAGCTGCCCGGCGTCGAGGCGCGGCGTCATGCCGCGCCGGCTGCGGTGGCGGTCCTAAAATGGCGCGTCATGGATCCACGGTATACGCCGCGGCGCGCGGCTGGGTACGGTGGGGACCATGGACCTGCAAAGCCCCGCTTCCCCGGAATCCCCCCACAGCGCGAACTCCACCGGCGGCCCCGGCCCGGACCCTTCCGTCCGGCGCTATGCCACGGGCCGGCAGTATGAGCTGCGGCGCGGTGACGCGCTCGCCGTCGTCACCGAACTGGCCGCCGGGCTGCGGCTGTACAGCCGGGGCGGCGCGGCACTGACGGAGAGTTACGGGGACGGGGAGATTTCGCCGGGCGCCGCCGGCATTACGCTGGCGCCGTGGGCCAACCGCGTGGAGGACGGCGTCTGGTACCTCAACGGCAAGAAGCAGCAGCTGGACATCACCGAGGTGTCCCGCAACAATGCCAGCCACGGACTGCTGCGCAACGCCTCCTATGAACTGGTCGACGAATCCGAATTCTCGGTCACCCTCGAATCGGCCGTGTTCCCGCAGCACGGGTACCCCTTCCTGCTGCGCCACCGGGTGCGTTACGAACTGGCCGCGGACCTGGGCCTTGTGGTCCGGCAGCAGCTGATCAACGATTCCCAGGAGCCGGCTCCGTTCGTCCTCGGCGCCCATCCCTACCTCCGGCTTGGGGACGTGCCCAGCGAGCAGCTCACTGTCACTGTGGGTGCCCGCACAAGGCTTGAGACGGACCAGCGCCTGATCCCGCGCGGCACGGAACCCGTGAGCGGCGACTTCGACCTCCGTGGTGGGCGGCTGGTGGCCGATCTGGACCTCGATTCCGCCTACACCGACCTGGCGTTCGACGCTGGCATTGCCCGCCACACGCTGAGCGCACCGGACGGGCGCCACGTGAGCCTCTGGCAGGACGCCAGCTGCGGCTACGTCCATGTCTTCGTCACCACGCAGTTCCCGGGCAGGGCCAAGGCCGTGGCGATCGAACCGATGACCGGTCCGGCCAACGCGTTCAACAGCGGCGACGGCCTCCGCTGGCTGCCGCCGGGGGAGCGGTTCGCCATGACGTGGGGGATCAGCGCGTCCCTTGAGCCGTGAGGGACGGCAGCGTTTCCCATCCGGGCGGCGCTGGTGAATCATGGGGCTATGACCCCAGCTGACCCGGCCGCCCCGCGAGACCATTCCGACGCAGCCCGTGCTGCCACCCGTCACTCGGCCGGCGCCGCCGCCACATTCCCCGCCGGCGTCTCCACCGCACAGGTGCGGGCTGTCACGGACCGGGAAATCGACCAAGACATCCCGTACGGCGTGCGGATCGCAGCCTCGTGGTCCTGGCGCCTCGGGCTCATCATTCTTATGGCCGGCGCGCTGGTGTGGCTGCTTAGCAGGGTCAGCTTCCTCCTGATTCCGGTCATGGTTGCCGCGCTGCTGGCCGGGTTGCTGGCGCCGGTGAAGAACTGGCTCCGGCGGAACCGGGTTCCCAACGGTCTCGCGGTCGCCATCACCGTCCTGGGCTTCATCGGTGTGATCGGCGGGGCGCTGGCCCTCGTCGGCCGGCAGCTCGTAGCCGGCTTCGCCGAGCTGTGGAGCGAGGCGCTGACCGGGATCCAGAAAATCCAGGTCTGGCTCGCGGACGGCCCGCTGCACCTCTCCGCGGCCCAGATCGACCAGTACCTGAAAGAGGGCACGGCCGCCCTGCAAGACAACAGCAGCAGCATTCTCAGCGGCGCGCTCTCCTTTGGCAGCACGGCCGGGCACTTCGCGGCCGGCATGATCCTGGCGCTGTTCATCCTGATCTTCTTCCTGCTGGAAGGAGACCGCATCTGGGCCTTCCTCGTGCGGCTCCTGCCCCGGAAAGCACGCGCCGCAACCGACGGAGCCGGCCGCGTCGGCTGGGCCTCGATGGTGAGCTACGCCAGGATCCAGATGTTCGTCGCCTTCGTGGACGCAGTCGGGATCGGTGTCGGGGCCGCGATCATCGGCGTGCCGCTGGCCCTGCCGCTGGGTGTGTTGGTGTTCCTCGGCTCCTTCATCCCGATCGTCGGCGCCCTCGTGACCGGCGCCGTCGCCGTCCTGCTGGCGCTCGTTGCCAACGGCTGGGTCAACGCGCTGATCATGCTGGGGATCGTTTTGCTGGTCCAGCAGCTGGAGAGCCACATCCTCCAGCCCCTGGTGATGGGCAAGGCCGTCTCGCTGCACCCCGTGGCCGTCATCCTGGCCGTCGCCGCCGGGTCCTACCTTGCCGGAATTCCCGGGGCCCTGTTCTCTGTTCCCATCCTGGCCGTAGCAAACTCGTCGATTCGCTACATTGCCGGCAGAACGTGGGAACATGAAAGTGCGCCGGCCACCTGGGGCCAGCAGGACATTCCTGGACCTGCGTCCGGCGCGGAAATCCCCGTGGGGGACGCCCGCCTGCCGGGCGTAGCCTCCGGCCGCGGCAACGGCGCCGCACCCGACGACGGTTCCCCGGGCAGCGATGCCGGACGGGGTGCCGGGTCCACACCCTGATCCGAAGTCTGATCCGAAAAAGGAGACTAGTTCGTGAACACCCTTGAGAGCCTGCCCGTCACGCTGGACGATGTCCTGGAGGCGCAGAAGCTGCTCGACGGGATTATCACGCGGACGCCAGTTGAATCCTCCCGCGCCCTGGGCGCCATGGTGGGCGGCGAGGTCTTCCTCAAGTGCGAAAACCTGCAGCGGGCCGGGTCCTTCAAGGTCCGCGGCGCCTACGTCCGGATGGCCAAACTCTCGCCGGAGGAGAAGAAACGTGGCGTCGTCGCGGCCTCCGCCGGAAACCACGCCCAGGGTGTGGCGGTCGCGGCAAAGAGCCTGGGCATCAAAGCGCGGATCTATATGCCGCTGGGCGTCGCCCTGCCCAAACTGGCCGCCACCCGCAGTCAT
This sequence comes from Arthrobacter sp. 001422645, assembly GCF_059816125.1. Taxonomy (NCBI): domain Bacteria; kingdom Bacillati; phylum Actinomycetota; class Actinomycetes; order Micrococcales; family Micrococcaceae; genus Arthrobacter; species Arthrobacter sp. 001422645. The sequence goes on from NZ_JCBANT010000004.1 coordinate 112,171, forward strand.
GGCGCCGAGGTGGTCCTGCACGGCCACAACGTCGACGAGGCCCTCGCCGAAGCGAAGCGCTATGCGGACGAGACCGGGGCCGTCTTCGTCCACCCGTTCGACGATGTCGACGTCGTTGCCGGCCAGGGCACGGTGGGACTGGAAATCCTGGAACAGGTGCCGTATGTCGACACCATCCTGATGGGCGTCGGCGGCGGCGGACTCCTCGCCGGAGTGGCCGTGGCCGTCAAGGCCAGGGCCAAGGAACTGGGCCGTGAGATCCGGATCATCGGCGTCCAGGCCGAAAACGCGGCAGCGTACCCGCCCTCCCTCGCGGCGGACGCCCTGGTTCCGCTCAAACGCGTCTCCACCATGGCCGACGGCATTGCCGTCGGCCGGCCCGGCCAGCTTCCGTTCAGCATCATCCGGGAACTCGTCGACGACGTCGTCACCGTCAGCGAGGACGCCCTGGCACGCGCGCTCATCTTCCTGCTGGAACGCGCCAAGATGGTCGTCGAGCCGGCCGGGGCAGTGGGCGTCGCGGCGCTGATGGAAGGCAAAATCGAGAACCCGGGAACCGTCGCCGTGGTGCTCTCCGGCGGCAACATCGACCCGATGCTGATGCTCAAGGTCATCCAGCGCGGCCTCTCCGCCGCGGGACGGTACATGACCGTGCGCATGATGCTGGACGACCGTCCCGGCTCACTGGCCACGATCGCCCGGATCATCGCCGAGAACGACGCCAACGTGACAGGCCTGGACCACACCCGCGTGGGCGGCTCGATCAGCATGGGCGATGTGTCCATTACCGTGAACCTGGAGACGAAAGGCCACGAACACTGCGAGAAGGTCCTCGCGGCGCTCCGGGCCGAAGGCTTCCAGCCGATTGTGGTGCACTAGGGGGCAGCGATGCTTGACTCCACCCGGAACGGCAGGCCGCGCGCCGCCGATACTACCGCCGCGCGCGCCCGCAAGGGACTGCTGGTGGTGGGATCGTTTGTCCTGGTGCTGTACGTCATCGAGATCATCAACACCCTGATGCTCCGTTCGCTCAACGGCACCTTCGGCCTGCGCCCGCGCAGCCCGGACGGGCTCCTGGACATCCTGACCTTCCCCTTGCTGCACGCCAACCTGGCACACCTGTTCTCCAACACGCTGCCGCTGATCATCTTTGGCTTCCTGGTGCTGCTGTCCGGGACCCGCGTCTTTTTCACAACCCTGGCACTGAGCTGGCTGGCCTCCGGGGTTGTGGTGTGGCTGATCGGCGGATTCAACGTCACCGTGGGGGCGTCGGGGCTGGTGTTCGGCCTCTTTGCGTTCCTGCTGGTGCGCGGTTTCTTTAACCGCAACTGGTGGCAGATCCTGCTGTCAGTGGTGTTGTTCCTGACCTACGGGGGGATCCTTTTCGGCATCCTCCCCACGGTGGCCGGCTATGTCTCGTGGCAGGCGCACCTCGGCGGGGCCGTCGGCGGCGTGCTTGCCGCCCTGCTCCTGAGCGTCCCGCGGGCAGGAGCTCCGCGCACCCGGCAGTAGCGCACTGCGCCGAAATGAACTGCGCCGAAATGAACCGCGCCGCAACGCACGACGCCGGCCCTCCCGCTAGGGGAGGACCGGCGTCGTGCGCTGCGGTGCAGCAGGTGAACAGTATTAGCCGGCGTACGGCTTGGCGGAGACGATTTCCACGGTGATGTCCTTGCCGTTCGGGGCGGTGTAGCTGAGCTTGTCGCCTTCCTTGTGGCCGACGATGGCAGCACCCAGCGGTGACTTCTCGCTGAAGACATCCAGATCCGAGTCGCCGGCAATTTCGCGGGAACCGAGCAGGAAGGTTTCCTCATCGCCGGCGATCTTGGCCACAACAATCATTCCGGGTTCGACGATTCCGTCGTCCGCCGGGGATTCGCCGACGTGGGCGTCCCGGAGCAAAGCGGTCAGCTGGCGGATGCGGGCTTCGATCTTGCCCTGCTCCTCTTTGGCCGCGTGGTAGCCGCCGTTCTCCTTGAGGTCGCCCTCCTGGCGCGCCGCCTCGATCTTCTGGACGATTTCCGCCCGGCCGGGGCCGGAGAGGTGGTCCAGCTCTGCCTTCAGGCGGTCAAAAGCTTCCTGGGTAAGCCAAGCTGCAGTTGCGCTGTTGGTGGTAGACACGGACTTCTCCTTTATGGTCAAACAAGCAAAGACCCCGCCACGGTGGCCACTTTTGGGACTCAGCAACCAGCTCAGCGGGGGAAAGGTATTGATCCATTGTAGTCAATCCTGTGGATAAACCAAAGAACCCTGCGGCGTGTATCACACCGCGTTACGGCCGCCCGGCGACCGGCGGGCCGGCTTACTGCCGCGACGCTAGTTGCCGGCGTCGGGGATCCAGCAGCTGTCGACGACGCCGGACACGGCCTGGGACTCGGTGCGCACCGTGGCCCGGTGGACCGTGGTGCGGCCGCCGTCGGAACCGGCGTCGGCGGCGTTGGGGGCGATGTCCACCACTTTCCAGCCGACGACGGCGAACTTGGAATCCAGCGCCTTGACCGAGCACTTGGCCGCGGTGGCCGGGTCCTTGGTGACTTGAAAATCGATCTCCGCCACAGTGGCGTCCGGCGTGCTGTAGCCGATGTCCTTGAAGGTGACGCTCTCGGTCGCGTTCGACGTCGATATCCAGGCCATAAAGCCCATTCCGGCCGCAAGGGCAAGGATCAGGATGGTGCGTTTGGCTTTACCGCTCAGCGTTCGCTTTTGGCCGCCGTAACGATTGGCTAGGCTGGGAGATGCCGGGGCAGGCGCGGCAGGCTGATCCTTGGAAGTCACCAGTCCAGTTTAGTGTGGATCGGGAGGGGTGTCCGCCGGTCCGGTCCGATACCCCTGCCTCAAGACCTGCCTGAAGACCTGCCTGAAGACCCGCCTGAAGATCCGTACCCCAAGATGAACCCCATTGATGAAAGAGGAGCCGTCCCACGATGACAGCGTCCACCAGCCCGTCAGCGCCGCTTCGACTGCTGGCTGTCCATGCTCATCCCGACGACGAATCCAGCAAGGGCGCCGCCACGATGGCCATGTACGCAGCGGCCGGCGTCGAGGTCCTGGTGGCCACGTGCACCGACGGTTCCCGTGGCGACATCCAGAACCCGGCAGTGGAGGGGGAACCACACCCCAAACGCGACATGGCCGGCGCGCGCCGGCTCGAGATGGAGCAGGCCGCCAAGGTCCTGGGCATCAGCCAGCGCTGGCTGGGCTTTGTGGATTCCGGGCTCCCGGAAGGCGACCCGCTGCCGCCGCTGCCAGCAGGTTCCTTCGCGACGCTGCCGCTGGAGCGGGCGGCCGCGCCGCTGGTCCGGCTGGTCCGTGAGTTCAGACCCCAAGTGGTCCTGAGCTACGACGAGAACGGCGGCTACCCGCACCCGGACCACATCATGGCGCACCGCGTCGCCGTCGAGGCCTTCGAAGCCGCGGGCGATCCGGACCGCTACCCGGGAACCGGTGAGCCCTGGGCTCCCAGCAAGCTCTACTACGATCGTGCCTTCAGCCCCGAGCGGTTCCGTGCCCTGCATTTTGCGCTGGAGGAATCCGGGCTCCAGTCCCCGTACGCCGAGCGGATCGCGGCCTGGCTGGAAACCGACGCGGAAGGCCACACCCCGCCGGCACCCACCCACGCCACCACCACGCAGATCGAGTGCGGGGACTACTTCGAAGCCCGCGACGACGCGTTGCGGGCGCACCGCACGCAGGTGGACCCTGAGGGCTTCTTCTTCGCGGTGTCGCCGGCGATGCAACGCCGCGTGTGGCCCTGGGAGGACTACTCGCTGATCCAGTCCCGGGTCCCGGCCGACCTGCCCGAGAAGGACTTCTTCGCCGGGCTAAGATAGACCCAGGCCATTTCTATGACGTGTAGAAGACGTTGTGGATTCAGTTCAACGCTGCTCGGCGGCCAGCCCCCGCCGGCCCGCCATTCAGCCCCATAGAAGGTCCCCACCGTGCACTCCTTGCTCCTCGCCCTGGCAACCACCCCGGCGCCCGCCCCCACGCCGTCGCTGCGCCCCGGACTGTCCCAGGACCAGGTGACCCCCGGCCTGCTGGGTTTCCTCTTGACCGCCTTCATCGTGGTGCTGACGGCCCTGCTGATTGTGGACATGGTGCGTCGCATCCGGCGGGTCCGTTACCGGGCCCAGGTGGAGGAAGAACGCGCCGCCGCCGAAGCGGATGCCGCTGACGGGCAGCCCGACGTCCGGTACGACGCCGGCCAGCCCGGCGGCCGTCCGGAAGCCAACGGCGAGACCGGACCCGGAAACCGCTGACTGGCGCAGTGACTGTTCACGGATTCGACCTTGTTGTCTTCGACTGCGATGGTGTCCTGGTCGATTCCGAGGTGATCTCCGTCCGGGTGGACCAGTTGGTGCTCGCGGACCTCGGCTGGGCGCTGGAGCTGGAAGAGATTGTAGACCTCTTCGTCGGCCGGTCAGAGGCCGATTTCATTGCCACGGTCGAAGATCAACTGGGCATCGAACTGGGGGAGGGCTGGGACCGGAAGTACGTCCCCTGGTACCGGGCGGCGTTCGAGCGTGAGCTCACTGCGGTGGACGGTGTGGTGGAGGCGCTGGACGCGATCGTCCACCCGCACTGCGTGGCCTCCAGCGGGAGCCACGCCAAGATGCGGCGGACGCTGGGCCAAACTGGACTCTGGCACCGCTTCGAAGGCCGGATCTTCAGCGCATCGGAGGTCGCCAACGGCAAACCCGCCCCGGACCTGTTCCTGCATGCCGCCGCGACGCTTGGAGCCGCACCGGAGCGGTGCGCCGTCGTCGAAGACAGCGCCCACGGCGTCCAGGCGGCCCGGTCGGCCGGGATGCACGTCTTCGCGTACGCCGGCGGCGTGACCCCGGAGGGACGGCTGGCCGGTCCCGGGACCACCGTTTTCCATGACATGCGGCAGCTGCCCGCGCTCATTGGGGCCGGACGGCCTTGACGACGGCCGTTCAGTCCTTCGGGGCTCGGCCAGCCACGCCACGGGGAAGAGATTCCACTACGGGAGGTAATCCGGGGCTGCTTCCAGCTGGAAGTAGTCTTCCAGGGTGGCGACGTTTTTCATCTCCTGGGCGACCACCTTTCCTACGTACCGCAGATGCCACGGCTCGTAGGTGTAGCCGGTGGTGCCCTCGGCCCCCGCTGGGTAGCGGATGATGAAACCGTAAGTCCGGCTGTTATTGGCCGCCCACTTGCCGGCCGGGGTGTTTGCGAAGCAGGCCTGCAGGGCGCAGACTCCGCTGGCGTTGCCGATGTCTATCGCCAGGCCGGTCTGGTGTTCGCTGTAGCCGGGCCTGGCGGCGAGGGTATCCGCCGTCGCCTGGCCGTACTGGCGCACGTAGCTGTCGTAGAGGCTGGCCTGCTGGCTGTACGACCGGTAGCCGCTGACCGGAATGATGTTCACGCCGGCCGTTTTGGCGGCTTTGGCCAGCTGCTTGTAGGCGTCCGCGGCCTCTAACCGCAAGCGTTCGCCTTGGATCCTGACCAGCTGCCCTGGCACATACGTGGCCGGATTCAAGGGCCGGTGCTTATTAACCACCACCTGCAGGCTGGAGGCTGAGTCGATGTCGTAGGCGCCCGGGGCAACCGCCGTCGCCGATGGTCCGATCATGCCGAGCGAAAGCACCAGCGCCGCCACAGCGCCTGCCATCCTGCTGATTCCGTTGAGCATGGTGGCCTCCAAGAAAGTGTCCGGGACAGATGCGGGAACTCTAACGGTCGGCAAGCGCTGAGTCGAGGGGTCACCGGCACCCCGGAGCATCAAGTTCCGGCGGATGCACAGCCCAGGCCGCGCCCCGGCCCTCGGGGACTTCAGCTCAGGACGGCGATGGCAATCGCGATGTAGTGCGCGGCGAAGGCAAAGACAGTAAGGGCATGGAACAGCTCATGGAAACCGAAGTGTGAGTAGCTGATGTTCGGCTTCTTCAGCGCGTAGAAGACGGCGCCGGTGATGTAAAGGGCGCCGCCCACGCAGATCAGGACGGCGGAGGCCACGTTGGCGGCGAAGAAATCCGGCAAGTAGAACAGCGCGCCGCAGCCCAGGGCGATGTAGATCGGCACGTACAGCCAGCGCGGGGCATGGGTCCACAGCAGGCGGAACAACACGCCCAGGATGGCCCCGGACCAGATCACCCACAACAGCAGCTCGGCCTTCGGCCGGTCCAGGAGGGCCCAGGCCAGCGGCGTGTAGCTTCCGGCGATCACCAGCATGATGTTCGTATGGTCCAGCCGCTTCAGCACGATCTTGACGCCGGGGGACCAGTTCCCGCGGTGGTAGATGGCGCTGATGCCGAACAACAGCACCCCGGTGAAGGCATAGATGGCGCAGGCGATCTTCAGGTCCGGCGTCGGCGCAAGAATCACCAGCACCAGACCGGCGGCCAGCGCCAGCGGAGCCGTCACGGTGTGGATCCAGCCGCGCCATTTCGGCTTGATCATCAGGAGTTCCGCCAGCCGGACCGCCGCGTCGTCCATCGGGCCGGTTTTACGGTCCGCAGGCTGCTCCGGCCGGGGCTCGGGGGTGTGGCTTTCCATGCCGCAATAATAACCTACGGCCCAGTAAGTTACCCGCGAGTAACAAGGGGTGCTAGCAGGAATGCTGACGTCCCTGGGCTCCGGCCTGCGCTCCGGCAGGTAGCCTAGGATGTGCACAAGAGTCGTACTTCAAGGAAGCCAGGTGAATCTCCGGATGGAAATGCCCGGGTTCCTCTATGGCTTCTACGAGCGCAAACTCCAGCATTCCCTGGACCCGGAGCGTATCCCGAAGCACATCGGCGTGATGGTGGACGGCAACCGCCGCTGGGCCCGGCAGTTCAACGCGCCGACCAGCCAGGGACACCAGGCCGGGGCCGACAAGATCCACGAGTTCCTCGGCTGGTGCCAGGAACTCGGTGTCAAAGTTGTCACCCTCTACATGCTCTCCACGGACAACATGAACCGCTCGGGCGAAGAACTTGACCTGCTCATGGGGATCATCGCCAACACCCTGGACAGGCTGGACGAGGACGCCGAAATCTCGGTTCACGCCATGGGCGCCCCGGAACTGCTTCCGGACTACCTCGCCGAGCGGCTGAACAAACTCACGGCCCGCACGCCCGCGCACGAAAAGCTGCACGTCAACGTCGCCGTCGGCTACGGCGGGCGCCGCGAAATCGTCGACGCCGTCCGCGAACTGCTGCACGATGCCGTCGCACGCAATGCGGACATCGGGAAACTGGCCGACGGGCTGAGCGTCGACGACATCTCACGTTTCCTCTACACCCGAGGCCAGCCCGATCCGGACCTCGTGATCCGCACTTCCGGGGAGCAGCGGCTCTCCGGTTTCCTGATGTGGCAAAGCGCCTACAGCGAGTTCTATTTCTGCGAAGCCTTGTGGCCCGCGTTCCGGAAAGTGGACTTCCTCCGGGCCCTCCGGGACTACGCCGGCCGGCAGCGCCGCTACGGCTCCTGAAGCGTCAACTGCTGTTCACACGATGGCAACAAGAATCGCCGAGAAATAGCCGCGGAAACGCCGCACCCCGGACGTACGTTAATCCCATCAGCAGGCAAACCGCCGGCTGATCGGGGAGGCCAGTACATGGAGCGGAAGTCCGCACCGGGTGTATGGGAGGCCGCGTCCGGCCTCGTGGCCGAGCCGCCTCACCAATAACAATTCCGGGCATGCGCCCCGGGGCTGGAGTCGATGTGGCTATTTCTGAACAACTGCCCGACGTCGTGACCGACCAGGGACAGAAAGCTACCTCTCGCGCCAAGCGAGCCACCTCAAAGACCGGTGCAGCGGACAGTGACGCTGCAGCCGGTCTTGCTGTTTCCGGGGAAGGGAAGGAAACGGGCCGCAGCTTCGTGATCGACACCTCGGTGCTGCTCTCGGACCCGCGGGCACTGCTGCGGTTCGCGGAGCATGAAGTGATCCTGCCGATCGTCGTCATCACCGAACTCGAAGGCAAGCGGCACGACCCCGAGCTGGGCTATTTCGCCCGCAAAGCGCTCAGGCTCCTCGATGACCTGCGGGTGGAGCACGACGGACTGGACCGCCCCATCCCGCTTGGCCACGACGGCGGCACGCTCATGGTGGAGCTGAACCACATCTCCGCCGAAGTGCTTCCGGCCGGCTTCCGCGGCGGGGACAACGACAGCCGGATCCTCGCCGTCGCGAAAAACCTCGCCAACGAGGGCCGCGACGTCACGGTGGTCTCCAAGGACCTCCCGATGCGCGTCAAGGCCTCGGCCATGGGGCTCCAGGCCGACGAGTACCGCAACGAACTGGTCAAGGACTCGGGCTGGACCGGCGTCGCGGAAATTGACGCCACCGAGGAGGAGGTTTCCACCCTCTACGGCCATGAACCGGTCTTCATCCCGGAAGCGGCCGAGCTGCCGACGAACACCGGCCTGGTGATCCTCTCCCAGCGGGGATCAGCGCTGGGCAGGGTGGGCGCCGACAAACAGGTCCGCCTCGTCAAGGGCGACCGCGACGTCTTCGGGCTCCACGGCCGCTCGGCCGAGCAGCGGCTCGCGATCGACCTGCTGATGGACCCGTCGGTCGGCATCGTGTCCCTCGGCGGCCGGGCCGGCACGGGCAAGTCCGCGCTGGCCCTGTGCGCCGGTCTTGAGGCCGTCCTGGAGCGCCGGGAACACCGCAAGGTGATCGTCTTCCGGCCCCTCTACGCGGTGGGCGGCCAGGAGCTCGGCTACTTGCCGGGATCCGAGGCGGAGAAAATGAACCCGTGGGCGCAGGCGGTCTTCGACACGCTCGGCGCGCTGGTCAGCCAGGAAGTGGTCGAGGAGGTGATGGACCGCGGCATGCTCGAAGTCATGCCGCTCACGCACATCCGCGGCCGTTCACTCCATGACGCTTTCGTGATCGTGGACGAGGCCCAGTCGCTGGAGAAGAACGTCCTGCTCACGGTGATGAGCCGGATCGGGCAGAACTCGAAGATCGTCCTGACCCACGACGTCGCCCAGCGCGACAACCTCCGCGTCGGCCGGCATGACGGCGTTGCCGCCGTCGTCGAGACGCTTAAGGGGCATCCGCTCTTCGGCCATGTCACCCTCACCCGCTCGGAGCGCTCGCCGATCGCGGCGCTCGTGACGGATTTGCTCGAAGGGGCGGAGATCTAGCCCGTCGGCGGCTTCGCAGGGCGGCGGGAGAGTCACCTACGCGGGGCGGCGGCGTCCCGCCGTCGCTTAGACACCTCCCGCCGCTTCGCTGCGGTCGCTGGGCGACCTACGCTTCGCTTTGGTCGGCGATGCGCTCCTTTGCGGGACACCGCCGCCACGCTTGCGGGTCGCTTCTGCAGTCGTAGCGCTGGGCGACCTCAGCCCCGTTCGCCTTTGGATTCTTACTGTCCCAGGACGGTGCCTTGGACTGCTGTGACGGGGATGGGGCCGAAGTCCCGGGAGTCTACTGAGGATTCGCGGTTGTCGCCGAGGACGAAGAGCTGGCCTGCCGGTACCGTCACGGTGCCGAAGTAGACGCCGTCGATGGTGCGCTGGTCGACGAAGGGTTCTGTGGCTTCGGCTCCGTCCACGAAGAGCACCCCGTCCCGGATGGCGACGGTCTGGCCCTCGGTTGCCACGACGCGTTTGAGCAGCACGGCTTCGTTGGGCATCTCGCCGTCGTCCGGTCCCTTGAAGACGACCAGCTGGCCGGGCTGGACCCCGGCCAGGCGCGGGCCTGCCTTGTTAAGCCAGACGATGCCGCCGGCCGCGACGGTCGGTTCCATGCTTTCCGAGCTGACCGTGATCGGTTCGACCACCCAGAGCCGGAGCGCCAGCAGTCCGCCCAGGAAAAGGGCAGCGCCGGCCATGGTGCGCTTCTGCACCGGGTTCAGCCCTGCACTGGATCCCAGACGGCCGGGGCCGCCGTGATCGGATCGTTCGGGTCCGAGTCGTTGGCGCCGAGCCCCACCCGGAACTGAAGCATCATGGAATGGTCCTCGTGCGTCAGGTTGTGGCAGTGGAGCATGTATCGTCCACGGTGGGGCCCGAAGTGGACCAGTAAGCGCACGGTTTCGTTCTCGCCGACGTACACCACGTCCTTGGGGCCCTTCTCGTACGCGAACGGGGGCCTGCCGTTGCGGCTGAGAACCTGGAAGTCCACAAGATGCATGTGCATGGGATGGAACCAGCCCCCGGAGCCGTTCTCCAGCTCCCAGATTTCCACGGCGTCCAGGGCCGGATCTGCCATCACCCGCTTGAATCCGCTGGCGATGACCTCCTCCCAGGTCAGGTCGTCGATCATCCAGATATTGGTGTCGTCGTCGTGCTTGATCCGGAACCTGCGGGTCTTGATGGCATCGGTGGCTTTGAGGTCCATGGGATGGCTGGTAGCCAGCGTGGTCGGGATCGAGTTCCACGTGGGGTCCGACGTGTTGACGGGGTCCGCCACGACGTCGAACCGCATGATCTTTCCGGTGTTGTCAAAATCGCGGTTGTTGGCGTTTGACGAATTGCGCAGTTCGATCCGGGTGCCCGCGGCGTACTTGCGGAAGTCAATCAGGACCTCGTAACGCTCGGCGCCGCCGTGGCGCCAGGACCCGACCGTCTGCGCCACGGGCACCAGCCCGGCATCGGTGGCCACCACGGTGACCGGGTCCCCGGTGCTGAGCTTGAAGTTGTACGACCGGGACACCGAGGCGTTCAGGATCCGGAAGCGGTAGACCCGCTTCTGGACCTTCATGACCGGCCAGGGCTTGCCGTTGACCAGGATGATGTCGCCCCACAGGCCCGAGTGCTGGCGGTCGTCAAAGCCCAGTGCGCCGTTGGCCGCGAACATGGCGTCGCTAATGGTGAGGGGCACGTCGAATTGGCCCTGCGGCAGCAGGCCTTTCTCGACCGGATCGCTGATCAGGTACTGACCGGCCAGCCCCGAGTAGACGTTCTGCGCTGTGAAGTGCACCGCGTGATCGTGGTACCAGAGGGATCTCGCCGGTTGGAAATTCGGATAGTGGTACTCCTTGTAAAACCCGGGCAACGTGAGGTCATTCGCATAACCGTCGTACTGCGGAAGCGACGCGGAGCCGTGCAGATGTGTTGAGGTGGGGAGGGCATACCCGAGCGTCGGATGCTTGGCCGGCAGCTGGTTGCGGACGCGCACGATGGCCCGGGTTCCCCTGTCGATCCGGATGGTGGGGCCGGGGAAGATGCCGTTGTAGCCCAGGATGGGCGTGGTCAGGCGGGACAGGATCTTTGCGCTGCCCAGCCGTTGGGTCATGGTGTAGTGGCGGGTGGTGACGCCGTCGGCGTCGACGGTTGTCTGGTAGGCCAGCGGCGGGGGGATGGTGAGCGGTGTCCCGTAGGGACGCGGCATGTCGCTGTCACTGAGTTTGCTGGCAGACTTCGCGCTGACGCCGGAGAGGGGCACGGTCACGATGCCCGCCCCGACCACTCCGACTCCGCCAAGGATGAGTGCTTGCCGCCGTGTAAGGGACATGTTGACCAGTTTCCTTTCAACATCGGTAATTCTTCCGACAGCATGGGCGGGGGAACTTGGAAAAACCTAAGGACGTGACAGCTGCTAGGGGGTGTGGTGGGACAGGCCCAGCGACAAGCGGGAGCCGCCGGGGCCGTCCAGGACCAGGGCGATGGCCCTGTCCGGGACTTCGAAGATCAGGGTGGCGCCGGCAGTCGTGCCTTGCGTGAGGTCCACGACAGGCGGTGATTCCCAGAGCGGCCGGAACCGCTCCCGGCCCAGCCCGGAAATGCTGAAGTCGCCGGTATCCAGCCGCAGGCCGCCGGGCTCCAACGCCGTGATCCGGACCAGGACCCGGACCCTGTGGCTGCCGTCCGCCGGGGCGCCGTCCAGTGCGTCGTCGTTGTCCTCCGGTTCCCAGCCGTCGTCCTCGACCGGGACGATCTCGCCGATGCTAGCCATTCCGCCGGGGATGGAGGCCGAAGCGCCCAGGGGAACGCTCGGTTCGGGCTGCGCCGTGAGGAACAGGTATGTAAGGGCAAGTCCGATGAGGCCCAGCAGGGCGACGGGAATCAGCACCAGACGCCGTCGTCTGGCGCTGGGTGCGGGCGTGGCTTCCAGCTCGGTGGCGGACATGCGGCCAGTCAAGCCCGCCCGGCTTGGGAAAAGCCGGTGCCGGTGGTTCTAGGGGTACTCAGCCAGGTCTACGTCCCGATGCCCAGGAATTCCGCCGTGGCATGGTGGCCGGCAACCTGCAGCCGCCAGTCGGGGCGGTTGAAGGTTGCGGGGGTCAGGCGGACGTTTTGGACTTCCTGGCGTTTGCCGCCCCAGGCCGCGCGGGTGACGCCGTTCAGTTCGTATCCAAGGGAACGCGAGACGCCGAGGGACTGCTGGTTCCAGGCTGCCGCTTCGGATTCCGCGGCCTCCGCGCCAAGCCAGTCAAAGGCATAGAGGGCGACGGCGGCCCGCATCTCCTTGCCAAATCCCCGGCCGTGCACGCTCTGCCGGAGCCACGAGCCCGTGCTGACGGTTTTCAGGGTGGCGAAGTCCTGTGCCGCGACATCCTGGCAGCCGATGAACGCGCCGTCGTGCCAGATGCCCAGCAGCAGCGTCCATTCCTGCGGCGACATGTTCCCGCGGCACCGCCAGTACCACTGCGCCATGTTCGGGCCGAGTTCGCCCGCCGGGGCCTCCGCCCACGGCCGGCTGAAGGGGCTGTGCCCGGGTTCGTGGATGCCGCTCATGGCCGCCTCTGCCGCCGCCGGGATCTCCTCGTCACGGATGGGCCGCAGGACCAGGCGGGGTGTGGTCAGGGTGAGGCCGAAGGGCGGCCAGTAGGCGGCGAGCTCAGTCATTTGGGAAGCCTAGCCGAGCGGGGAACTCCCAGCGAGTCACACGCCCGGTCAGCCGGCGGGGAGTTCCCAGCTGATGTGCCGGCGGACATCCGTCAGGTTCATGGACTCGGCGAGGAACAGGTCATCCAGCATGTATTCGTCCACGGCCAGGATCCGGAGCCAGTGCCCGTAGACGTCCGTCCCGTCATCTTTCTGCCCGCCGTCCAGCCACCGGCTCGCGACACATACGCCCGTGCCGGCGTCGATCCTCACGAGCGTGCGGCCCGGCCGGCACAGCGGCGCGCCGGGGTCGCTGGGGCGGTATCCGGGGTTCGGTGTCACGGTGGCTTCCAGGGCGGGACGGCCCTCGTGGACGACGTCGGTGATGGTGCCCAGTTCCACGGGGTTGGCGTTGGGGAACTCGAGGGGCACGGGGGCGTTGCCTGCCAGTTCCACGGGGTCCAGCGCGGCGGCGAAGCGCCCGTTGCCGAATCCGGGTTCGCCGTATGCTGCCTCGGGCCGGCGGCGGACCAGCCCGTGGTCGTCGTAGACCGGGGTGACGAGGTGGGGCGGCAGCAGCCAGGTTTTCCGGGTGGAGCGGGTGTAGAACACGTCACGGGAATCATTGATCCCGGTGGTGCTTTGCAGGACCAGCCCGTCCGCTGTTTCCAGCCGCAGGGCTCCCGGACGGCGCAGCCACGCGCGGACCAGGTCCGGATGCGGTGCTGCTCCCGGAGAACCTGGTTCGGCGGCGAGTGGCCGGTCCAGGTACTCAAAGCGCAGCGAATGCCACTTCCACGGTGAGGAGCGGCACAGGTCCCGGAAGGCGGCCGCCTGTTCCGCGGCGTCCCGGGGCGGGCGCGGCTCGCGCCGGTTCGAGGTGTCCCATGCGGCCATATCCACAGTTTACGCGCGGGCCCTGCTCCGGCGGCCGGAATTTCCAGTAGCATCCGAGGGTGATCCAACGACTCGGCGCACTGGGTGAAGCGACCCCGCTGGCCTTCTGGCTGGTGCTGCTGGCGTGCGCCTATCTGGCGGTCGTGGCCGTACGGCTCACGGTGATTGACGTCCGGCACCATCTGCTGCCGGATCGGATCGTCTTTCCGTCCTACGCCGTCGCCGGAGTGCTGCTCCTGGGCGCCGCGGCGGTCCACACTGTGTCGGGGACCGCTTCGGCAACGCTGCCCGACGGCGGCGCGGGGCTCTTCGGGGTCCCCGGGCTCCGCGTTGTGGCCGGGGGAGCGGCGCTGTGGCTCTTCTACTTCCTGCTACGGGCCGTCTATCCGCCGGGGATGGGGTTCGGCGACGTCAAGCTGGCGGGCGTCCTGGGCATGTACCTGGGCTTCCTTGGCTGGCCGCACGTCTTCGCGGGGACGTTCGCCGCGTTCCTCTTCGGCGGGCTGTGGAGCCTGGCACTCCTGGCCTCGCGGCGCGGCACCCTGAAATCAAGCATCCCTTTCGGGCCGTTTATGCTGGCCGGCACCGCCGCTGCCATGCTCCTGCTCCCGGCGTCCTGAAGCGCGGCCCGGACCCCGGTGCACTGTCCCGGCGCACCTTGGCTAGGCTGGCCGGATGGCTACCCCCGATTTCATTCTCAAGCTCCGCGCCAGGATCGGCCACGAGGCCCTTTGGATCCCCGGTGCCCGGGCCGTCGTGTTCGACGACGCCGGCCGGGTCCTGCTCGGCCAGCGGGCGGACAACGGCCAGTGGGGTCTGATCACCGGGATTCTGGAGCCCGGGGAAGAGCCTGCGGCGGGCCTGCTGCGGGAAGTCCTGGAGGAGACCGGGGTCGTTGCCGCCGCCGAACGGCTCGTCTCGGTGGACGCCGTCGGACCCACCATGTATCCGAACGGGGACGTGTGCCACTTCCTGACCCTCGAGTTCCGCTGCCGCTATGTCTCCGGGGAGGCGCGGGTCAACGACGACGAATCCCTCGCAGTGGGCTGGTTCGGCCCGGAGGAGTTCCCGGAGCTGATGACCGGGCATCTGGAGAGCATAGAACGTGCGCGGCAGGCAGACGGCGCCGCCCACTTCCGGCGCTGAGGGCCAACCGCGGGAACACTTACGGGCACGCCGCACCCTCCGGAGGCGGGCTTCGCGCCTTTTTTGTCAGTGCCCCGGCATAACCTGCTCCTGTCCAGCCAGCCGCTGGATAAAAGTTGGCCCGGGTGCGCCCGGACCGGAAATGGGGCAGCATGACAGATTCCGCGCTGACGCACATTTACGTCCTCCTGGACCGCTCCGGGTCCATGAGCACCATCGCAGACGATACCGTGGGCGGCTTTGCCGCGTTCGTCCGTGAGCAGCAGTCCGTTCCGGGCCGCTGCCGGCTCTCGCTGGCCCAGTTCGACGATAGCTACGAGCGGGTCTATGCCTCAGTGGACATCCAGGATGTGCCTGCCCTTGACCTGCAGCCGCGCGGCAGTACCGCGCTGCACGATGCCATGATCCGGCTGATCGGCGAGGCCGGCGCGGAGCTGGCCGCACTCCCGGAGGACCAGCGCCCCGGCACGGTGCTTGTGGCTGTCCTGACCGACGGCCACGAGAACTCCTCACGGGAGGCCACGGGCGCCATGGTTAAAGAGCTGGTCGAACGGCAGCAGAGCCAGTGGGGCTGGCAGTTCACGTACCTGGGCGCCAACCAGGACGCCGTGCTGACCGCTCACGGGCTCGGAATCCGGGCCGAGGACGCCCTGACGTACGCCGCCGGAAACGTGGATGCGGCCTTCCACGTCCAGTCGGCCAAGACGCGGCGGTTGAGGGAAGCGCGGATCGGCGGGGCGAGCCTTGCCGACGCCGCCGCCGCGGCGGCCTACACGGCGGACGAACGGGACGCAGCCGGGGGAGGGACCCCGGCGCCCTGAGCCGGCGCAGGCAGCAACGGAAACGGCGGCCGGCGCCTTTCGCGGGAAAGGTTCCGGCCGCCGTCGGACGCTACCGCGCCGGGAAGGCGCGGCGGCTGGGCGCGGGTGTCAGGCCTTGTGCGGGGGACGGGTCATGGACATCACGTCCAGGGCCGTGTCCAGCTGCTCCTCGGTCAGTTCGCCGCGGTCCAGGAAGCCCATTGCTACCACGGTTTCGCGGATGGTGAGGCCCTCGGCGACGGACTTCTTGGCGATCTTCGCGGCGTTTTCGTAGCCGATGAACTTGTTCAGCGGGGTGACGATGGACGGCGAGGCCTCGGCGAGGAAGCGGGCGCGCTCGACGTTGGCGGTGATGCCGTCAATCATCTTGTCCGCCATGACGCGGCTGGTGTTGGCCAGCAGGCGCGTGGATTCGAGCAGGTTGGCGGCCATCACGGGGATGCCGACGTTGAGCTCGAAGGCTCCGTTGGTGCCGGACCAGGCGATGGCCGTGTCGTTGCCGATTACCTGGGCGCAGACCATGATGGAGGCTTCGCAGATGACCGGATTGACCTTGCCGGGCATAATCGAGGAGCCCGGCTGCAGGTCAGGGATCGCGATTTCGCCGAGGCCGGTGTTGGGGCCGGAGCCCATCCAGCGCAGGTCGTTGTTGATCTTCATGAACGAGATCGCGATGTTGCGCAGCTGGCTGGAGGCCTCGATCAGGCCGTCACGGTTCGCCTGTGCCTCGAAGTGGTCGCGGGCCTCGGTCAGCGGCAGGCCGGTGTCGGCGGCCAGCAGTTCAATGACACGCTCCGGGAAACCGGCGGGGGTGTTGATGCCGGTGCCGACCGCGGTGCCGCCCAGCGGAACTTCCGCGACGCGGGGGAGGGCGGCATTGATGCGCTCGACGCCGTATCGGACCTGCGCCGCGTACCCGCCGAACTCCTGGCCCAATGTCACCGGCGTGGCATCCATCAGGTGCGTGCGGCCGGACTTGACGACGTCCTTGAACTCGACGGCCTTGCGCTCCAGGGACTCCGCGAGGTAGCCCAGTGCCGGGATGAGGTCGTTGATCAGGGCGGACGTGGCGGCCACGTGGACGGAAGTGGGGAAGACGTCGTTGGAGGACTGCGAGGCGTTGACGTGGTCGTTCGGGTGGACCACCTTGTCGCTGCCGCCGGCCTTGAGCGCGCGGGTGGCCAGTTCGGCGAGGACCTCGTTGGTGTTCATGTTGGACGAGGTGCCCGAACCGGTCTGGAACACGTCGATCGGGAAGTCGCCGTCGTACTTTCCGGTCGCGACCTCATCGGCGGCGTCCGCGATCGCCTGGGCGAGCTCGCCGTCGAGCACTCCCAGTTCTGCGTTGGCCTGGGCCGCGGCCTTCTTGACCCGGGCGAGGGCTTCGATGTGGGCGCGTTCCAGTGTCTTACCGGAGATGGGGAAGTTCTCGACAGCACGCTGCGTCTGGGCGCGGTACAGGGCGTTCACGGGGACGCGGACTTCGCCCATCGTGTCGTGTTCAATGCGGAACTCTTTGGTGTTCAACTCTTCTGTGGAAGTCATGGGGCTAGCTTATTGGGCGGAGGCGTTCCACCGAAAACCGTGAACGGCTTGCTACCCGCGCTGCAGGACGCTAGAGCTCGCCGATTCCGGACACGAGGTCCGCCCTGCCCTCGGCCAGGCTGTAGGCCAGGCCGATCACTGCCGCCCGGCCGCCGCCGACGGCATCGGAAATGACCCGCGAGCTGTCTACGAGCCGCTGCGACGTCTGTTTGACGTTCTCGACCACCATGTCGTTGACGTCGTGCTGGTTGTTGCGCAGCGAGGTCAGTACGGACGGTGTGATGCGCTCGACGAGGCTGCGCATGAAGCCGACGGGCATCTGTCCGGTCTCCACGGCGTTCTTGGTGGCCGTGACCGCTCCGCAGCTGTCGTGCCCGAGGACTACGATCAGCGGCACGCCAAGGACGCTGACGCTGTATTCGAGGGAACCGAGCACTGCGTCGTCGATCACCTGGCCTGCGGTGCGGACCACGAAGGCGTCCCCGAGGCCGAGGTCGAAGATAATTTCAGCGGCGAGCCGGGAATCCGAACAGCCGAAGATCACCGCGAACGGATGCTGGTTTTCCACGAGTGAGGAGCGTCGGGACGCGTCCTGGTTCGGATGGGACGATGCGCCGGACACGAAGCGTTCGTTGCCTTCGCGGAGGCGGCGCCAGGCAAGTGCTGGGGTGAGATAGGTGGCCACGGCCCCTACTTTACGGCGAAGTGGCGGCGGAAGGTGAAACTGTTGCGACCGCCGTGCTCCCGGGTGACGCGCCGGCTTTGGTGTCCAGGGCTTTCACGACCGCGGTTGCCAGCGTCGTGAATTCATCCAGCTGGGCGGAGCCTGTCAGGATGACGGTGGTCCCTCCGGCGTCGACAAGCACCATGCTCTTCTCGCCCTTGCCGGTGTCGCGGAGTTCCCAGTCCCGGCCGCCGGCGCTGCGGCTACCGGTGACGGGCGCGCTCTTGACCTGCTGGAGCAGCCAGGTGGGATTGGCCTGCCGGGTCTGGACCATTCCGATGAAGGCTTCCTTGGGGGTGAGGTAGCCCACCTCCCAGGTGGGGACGCCGCTGCCCGTGCCGGATTCCCAGCGGGCGTAATTGGCACGGAATGTTTCGCCGGTTTCCGGGGCCGCGGGTGTGAATCCCGCCACATCCGCGGCGTTCCGTGCCACGGCGCTGACGTTGATGTCCGGCCGGTAGCCGTCGGACTTGGGTGAGGGGTTCATCAGAACGATCGGCAGGAAAGTGGCGATGCTCAGGACCAGCGCAATGATCATCCCGATCACCGAGGCATTCGCACGTTTGGCCGCTCCGGCGGTCAGGACGGGCTTGACGGGCGGTTGGCCGGGGGCTTCCGTGCCGGTGGTCCCGGCAGGGGAGGCTGGGGCTGCGGGGGGCGTTTCCTGCAATTCACTCACCCCTCTATAGTCGCCCATTCCGGGCCGATCTCACATTCGGTGGTGCCGGGCGGGGCAGTGCCTGCCGTTTCACGGATTGGTCATTCCAAGACGCAGCTTTTCGCCGCGACTATGATCAGTAGCAGACGAGATCACTAACCAACGAATCACCGCGACGGATCGACCTGTCCGTGCGGCTTCAATGATCGCCACTCGAAGAAGAGGTTCACGTGACACCAGCGCCAATGACCCAGAAGTACTCCACGCTTTCCCCGTCTCTCGCCGTCGGCATCGACGAGCCGGACCGCAACCTCGCTCTGGAACTGGTCCGCGTCACCGAAGCCGCCGCCATCGCCGGCGGTCACTGGGTGGGGTTCGGGGACAAGAACAAGGCCGACGGCGCCGCCGTCGACGCCATGCGCTCCTTCCTCCAGACTGTCCACTTCAACGGTGTTGTGGTGATCGGTGAAGGTGAAAAGGACGAAGCCCCGATGCTCTTCAACGGGGAGCGCGTCGGCGACGGCACCGGCCCCGAGTGCGACGTCGCCGTCGACCCGATCGACGGAACCCGCCTGACCGCGCTGGGCATCAACAACGCCCTGGCCGTCCTCGCCGTCGCCGAGCGCGGCTCCATGTTCGACCCTTCCGCGGTCTTCTACATGGAAAAGCTCGTCACCGGCCCGGAAGCCGCCGACATGGTTGACCTGCGCCTGCCGGTCAAGCAGAACCTGCACCTGATCGCCAAGGCCAAGGGCGTCAAAGTCAACCAGCTCAACGTGATGATCCTGGACCGCGACCGGCACCGCCCGCTCGTGGAGGAGATCCGCGAGGCCGGTGCCCGGACCAAGTTCATCATGGACGGCGACGTCGCCGGCGCCATCGCCGCGGCCCGCTCCGGTACCGGGGTGGACGCCCTGATGGGCATCGGCGGAACGCCGGAAGGCATCGTCGCTGCCTGCGCCATCAAGTCCCTGGGCGGCGTGATCCAGGGCCGGCTGTGGCCCACCAGCGACGAAGAGAAGCAGAAGGCGATCGACGCCGGCCACGACCTGGACCGCGTGCTCTCCACCAACGATCTCGTCTCCAGCGACAACTGCTACTTCGCGGCCACGGGCATCACCGACGGCGACCTGCTCAAAGGTGTGCGCTACTCGAAGGACAAGGTCCTCACCCAGTCCATCGTGATGCGTTCCAAGTCCGGCACCATCCGCTTCGTTGATGGCGAGCACCAGGCCAGCAAGTGGGAGGGCTACGCCCGCAAGGGCTAGCATCCGCAGCACGAGCCAGAACATCCGGATCCCGGGGTGCGTTTCGCGCCCCGGGATCTGCTGTTTCCGGGCTAGTTTGCGGGATGGCCAGGCTGGCCGCGCTGGCCGCGACCGGGTCCAGCGGGGGACATGCCCAGTGGTCGGGTCCGGGATTGGACATAGTGGGGCTATGTCCATCCGCCATGTCCAGCGCGGGGCATGCCCAGCGGGGGAGGGATGCCCAGAGCTGGGTCCAGCGGGGGACATGCTCAGTGGTCGGGCCCGGGATTGGACATGGTGGGTCTATGTCCATCCGCCATGTCCAGCGTGGGGCATGCCCAGCCGCGGAGGGTGGGCAGCGCGGGGTGCGACGGCGGACCATGTCCAGTGGTGGAGCCCTGGCGCGGCAGTACAGCTAGCGTCGGAGCGCGCCTCGCACCCGGGCAGGCGCCGTCCGGGCCGCACGGACGCCGCGGCGGGCGGCCTGCGCGCCCCTCCGGGCCAGCTGGTACCCGCTGTAGCGCAGCTTGTTCACCGGCAGGTCCCAGGTTCCGGGATAGACCACCTCGCGCCCGCCGAAGGACTTCTTGAACGCCGTGAAGCCGGCCCATTTGTGGTCGGGCTGGTCCGCGGGGGCCACACCCCAGAGGTCCACGTGCTTCAAACCCTTGTCCTTGGCATCCGCCATCAGCGTGACCAGCAGCGGAATGCCGGCGCTGAGTTTCCGGTGCGCGTCATCCAGCGCGGCGTGCGCATAAGTGCGGGTATCCGCGGAGTCGTAGGCCAGGGCGGCGGCGATCGGCTCGCCCTCAAGCTCGGCGACGAAAAGCGTCGCGGCGCCGGCCGGCATGAGCGAGCGTGCAACCTGGGTCAGGTATTCGTCGCTCTGCGGCTTGAATCCGTTGCGCGCCGCCGTCAGGTGCAGGAACGTCAACAGCACCGATATGTCATCCGGGTCCTGGCTGGACCGGAACGTCACGCCCTTCTTGTGGATGTTCCGGTACAGGTTGCGGTTCACCGGCTTCATGTCCGCGAGGACATCCTTGAAGTCGCGGTCCACGTCCACGATCCAGCTCAGTTCGGGCTGCTGGTTGGCCGGGGCGGGCCGGAGGCCGCGCGTGCGCAGGAGCGCGTCGGCTTTGGCGGCCGCGAAGCCGGCATCCACGGGTTCAATCCGGACAAACACGGCCCCGCAGCTGCGGGCCAGGTCCGTGAGTGCCGCCAGCGCGGCGTCGAACGCGGTGAGGGAAGCTGCCACCGGACCGTAGGGTGCGTAGAGGAGCTTACCGGCCGGGTTGCTTTCCTCGATGGCCAGGAAACTCCAGCCGGGGCCCGAACGCTGGTGCACGGTCCGGCCAAGGCTGCGCTGGAACGCGGCCCACGGGGGGCTCTGCAGGAAGTGGTCCACGGTCTCAGCCTTTCAGGGCGGTGGTGACGGCAAAGGCCAGGGCGGTCCCGGTGGCACCGGACACGGCGTGTGCGTTGACCGGGGCCTCAGCCGCGGGCAGGAAGGCGCTTCCGCCGCGCTCCAGCCGCAGCTCGCCCTTGGGGGAGTCCAGGAGCACGGCGCCTGACACCACGATGATGACGGCGGGGCCCTCCTGTGCCAGCGGAACAGGGTCCGCGCCGGGCTCCAGCTCGACGCGCTGCAGCTGGAACTCCCGGAACGGCGGCCGGAAGACCTCCTGCCCCAGCATCGTGGTCTCGGGGAGGATCATGGGCAGGCCGACGGCGTCAAAGGACACGGTGCGGAGCAGTTCGGGCACGTCCACGAACTTCGGTGTCAGCCCGCCGCGCAGCACGTTGTCCGAGGAGGCCATGACCTCGATGCCGAGTCCGTGCAGGTAAGCATGGACGTTGCCGGCCGGGAGGTAGACAGCCTCGCCCGGTGCCAGCGAGATCCGGTTGAGCAGCAGCGAAATCAGCACGCCCGGATCGCCCGGGTACCGCTCGTTGAGTGTCACGACGGTGGAAAGCTCCGCCTGGTACGGCGCCGTCGGGGCGCCGGAGACGAGGGCGGCCACGATGGCCGACGTCGCGTCCGCGACGTCGGCGCCGCCGTTGATCAGCCGCTCGAAGGCCGAGCGCAGGGCGGTTTGTTCCTCGGGCTGCGCCAGATCCTGCATCAGCAGCGGGACCAGTGGAGGCAGTTCGAGGCCGGCGAGGTCAAAATCCGCCGCCAGCAGCTGGAAGACGGCACGCGCTTCGACCGCCGGCCGGAAGCCGCACAGCGCCTCGAACGGCGTCAGCGCGAAGATCATCTCGGGCTTGTGGTTGTCGTCCTTGTAGTTGCGTTCCGCCGCGGCGCGGTCCACCCCGGCGGCCTCCTCGCGGGCGAACCCGTCCCGGGCCTGGTCAAGTGTCGGGTGCACCTGGAGCGAGAGGGGGCTGTCGGCGGCCAGGACTTTGAGCAGGAAGGGAAGCCGGGGGCCGAATTCGGCGACGCTCTCGCGGCCCAGGTGGTGCTCCGGGTCTTCCGCGATCAGCGTATCCAGGGGCCGGCGTCCGCCATGGTCCGCGACCGCGGCATGGGCGCCCGCCGAACCGGACTGACTCAGCGCCACCGAGGGTGAGTCAGGGTGCGCGCCGATCCACAGCTCAGCCTCGGGACCGCCGGAAGCAGGCCTGCCGAGCAGCCCGGCGATGGCTGTGGTGGAGCCCCAGGCATAGGGCCGGAGGACATTTTCGAGTTCGTACACGGCCTGGGTGTCCCTATCTGTTGCGGAAGCTCCGTTGCGGAAGCCTGGTAAAGGAAAGAACGGTCACTGGAACTACAGTGGAGCGCATTGGCCGTTTGTGGCGACCAGGTTGCGGATCGACTGCTCGTCGCCATTGCGCTTGAACTCGTTCAGCATTTCTTCGGTGATCGGTTCGCCGTCCGGCGTCGTGGTCACCGGGGTGAAGTCCGACGACGACGGCGACGGTGCGGGCTGGGTGCCGGGCTGCGCGCCCGGTGTCCTGCCGGCTGCCGACAGCGGGCCGGGTACCTGGTCCTGCTGGAGGATCACGTCGTCGGCGGCACCCGCCGCGGGTGCCGGAGCGAGGAGGGCGTCGACTTTCTGGTGGATCTGGTCGAAGTCCGGGACCGTCGAGAAGGACGCGTCGAAATCGGGCGGCCCGATGGTGAGCCGGCGCATTTCCTGTCCCTTCGACTTCATCGCAAGGTCCACGAAACTCCCCAGCTGGCTGGCGGAAATGTTGGAGTCGACCACCTTGGTGCCGGCCTTGACGATGTCCTCGAACTTTGCCAGCAGGGTCGCCGGATCGAGCTGCTTCAGCATGGCCTGCTGGACGCACTGCTGGCGTGCGATGCGCGCGTAGTCGTCCACGAATTCGCGGGAGCGGCCGTACCAGAGGGCGTGGTAGCCGTCCAGGGTATTGTCGCCGGCCGGGATCCAGCCCAGCGGCATGCCGTGGATTCCGTTGGCCTCGTCAACGGTCTCGCCGCTGATCGGAACCCAGCCGCCGGCCTTGATCTTGATGCCGCCCATGGCATCGATGAGCCGTTCGAAGCCGTCCATGTCGACGAGGACGTAGGCCTGGACCTTGATGCCAAGCGTCCCGGACACGGCTTCCAGTGTGGCCTGCGCGCCGGGGTCTTCCACGCCGGGGTAGAGGTCCTTGTGCTCGTTGGTGACCTCGGTGTTGATGGCGTTGATGAGGCATTCATTGCCGCAGTCGTAGCCGTCGGGGTAGATGCTGCGCATCGGGGAGTCTTCGCTGAACTGCGCGTTCTGGAGGTTCCGGGGCACGGAGATGATGGCGGTCGCGCCGGTTGTGGCGTCCACGCTGATAACCGAGAGGCTGTCCGGCCGGCGGCCTGTGCGGTCGGACCCGGCGTCGCCGCCCATCATCAGGAAGTTGTACCGGCCTTCCGAGGGCTCCATTGCCGGTCCCGCGGAGAAGATGTTGCCGATGGCGTCCCGGCTCACGTTGAGCAGGTACGCGGCGTAGCCCAGCGATCCGCTGCTGAGGATCATCGCCAGCACCAGGGTGACCACGACGGCGGGGCGCACCTTCGGGGTCAGCAGTGCGGGCCGGATGAGCCGCAGTGTGTTGATGAACAGGGCTGCCCAGCCGACGGCCAGCGCCAGCAGGCAGAGAATGAGCAGCAGCGAGGCAATCGGGCTGGTGAACAGGTTGATCAGCGTCGGCCGGGATACCAGGAGGAGCACTGCCGCCAGGATGCCCAGCACCCAGACGGTGAGGGTGACACGCAGCGCAAACCGCCCCAGCCGCCGGTTGCCGGCAACGGTCTGGGCGCTGCCGGGCACCAGGAGTGTCATCAGGACCAGCAGGAACGCCCGCTTGGTCAGCACCGGGGCTGCCGCGCCCGAGGGATAGCGGACGGGATTGGTGAGGGACGACGCAGCCGTCCGGTTCCGCGGTGCCGGCTGGCGGGAAGGGGCGTAACTGTTGGTCATCCGGCGATCCCTAACGGCTGCCCCGGGTGACGACGTTTGCGTCGGCGAACACTTCGCTCACCTTCTGCCGCAGGTTCGCGCCCTTCCGGGTGGCGACGTCATTGAGCTCCTGGGCGAAATCGACCAGGGCGGCGCGGAGCTGTGCGGCCAGGGGGTCCGTCCCGGAGGCCAGCATGCGCACGGCCAGAAGGCCGGCATTCCGGGCTCCGCCGATGGATACGGTCGCGACCGGGACCCCGGCGGGCATCTGGACAATGGAGAGCAGGGAGTCCATTCCGTCGAGGGTCTTGAGCGGCACCGGGACGCCGATGACCGGCAGAGGCGTGACGGAGGCGAGCATGCCCGGCAGGTGCGCGGCACCGCCGGCGCCGGCGATGATGACCCGCAGGCCGCGTTCGTGGGCCGTCTGGCCGTAGCGGACCATTTCGAGCGGCATGCGGTGCGCGGAGACCACGTCCGCCTCAAAGGGGATGCCGAACTCGGCGAGGGCCTCGGCAGCAGCCTCCATCACCGGCCAGTCGGAGTCCGAGCCCATCACGAGCCCGACGAGGGGGGCATCGGCCCCGGCATCCGCCGCGGCCGGGAACTGGGCGTCGGTGGCGGGGGCTGTGTTGCTGGCGCTCATGGGTTCTCCTCGTGGGCTCCCGCAGCGTTGCGGGGCTGCGCCCTTCCGTTGCGGATGATGTTGGCGACCGTGGTGGCGCGTTCGCGCACGGAGTCGACGTCGGCCACGGAGCCGCCGACGAGGTTGACGTGGCCGATCTTGCGGCCCGGGCGGACGGCCTTGCCGTAGCAGTGGACCTTCGCCGCGGGCTCGCTGGCGAGGGCCGAGGGGTAGGCGGAGAACAGATTCTGGTTCTCGCCGCCCAGGAAGTTCTTCATGACGACCACCGGACCGAGCAGGTCGGTGGCACCGAGGGGCAGGTTGAGGATGGCCCGGAGGTGCTGTTCGAACTGGCTGGTCACCGAGCCATCCTGGGTCCAGTGGCCGGTGTTGTGCGGACGCATGGCGAGTTCGTTGATCAGGAAGCCTGCTCCCACGCCGGGGGTCTCGAACAGTTCGACGGCCATCACGCCAGTGACACCAAGTTCGCTGGCGATCCGGAGGGCGGCGTTCTCGGCCGCGGCCGCGACCTCCAGCGGGATGTCCAGGGCCGGGGCGATGACTTCATCGCAGACGCCGTCGACCTGGATCGTGTGCACCACGGGCCAGGCCCGAGCTTCGCCGTCGGGGGTCCGGGCCACCAGGGCCGAGAGTTCGCGGCTGAACTCCACCTTGGCTTCGGCAAGCAGCGGCGACATTGCGGCGAACCAGTCGGCTGTGTCCGCGGCGTCCGCTGCGGAGTCCACGATCCGTACGCCTTTGCCGTCGTAGCCGCCGCGCGGGGTCTTGAGGACCACCGGCCAGCCGGTTTCATCGCCAAATGCGATCAGCCCGGCGACGTCGTCCACGGAGGCCCAGCGCGGATTGGGCAGCTCCAGCCTGTCGATGGCCGCCCGCATCACAAGCTTGTCCTGGGCGTTGACCAGGGCATCCGGTCCGGGGTGGACGTTGACGCCGGCGCGCTGCAGGGAACGGAGGTGCTCCGTGGGCACATGCTCGTGGTCGAACGTCAGGACGTCGAGGCCGCGGGAAAACTCCAGGAGGTGGTCCAGATCCGTGTAATCACCGACCGGGGCGTTGGCCACGGCGGAGACGGCTGAGACGTCCTCACCTTCGGCAAGGACACGGAGCTCGAAGCCCAGGGCGGTGGCCGCCGGGGCCATCATTCGGGCGAGTTGGCCGCCGCCAACAACACCGATCACAGGAAAAGTCACAAGTCCCAGCCTACCGAAAGCCATGCCATATCCCGGCTTTTTGAAATTCCGGGGCGGGCGCAGCCGGGATACGCGGACCGCGCGCCGGGGGGAGCTCCCGGCATTCAGCGCTAAAATGGGCAGTTGGCCCAAAGGCCGACAGTTCACGAAGGCCACGGAGGGTCATGATTACTACACTTACGGAGCGCTTGCGCGGGCTCGCCTCGCTCTTCTGGCGCGAAGTGGCCAAGTTTGGTGCGGTGGGCGGTGTTGCGTTCATCATCGACAACGGACTCACGTACTACCTGATGCACGGCCCGATGACCGACAGCGAGGCCAAGGCCCGCTTCGTCGGCGCCACCATCGCCACCATCTTTTCCTGGATCGCGAACCGCTTCTGGACCTTCCGCCACCGGCGCCAGGACAACGTGGTCCGTGAGTTCCTGATGTTCATCCTGATCAACGGCATCGGCATCGGCATCTCCACCGGCTTGACCGCCCTCGCCAAATACGGCTTCGGTGTTACGGACAAGAACATGCTGTTCGCTGCCGGAGTGGTAGGCATCCTCGTCGCCACCGTCGTCCGCTTCTTTGCGTACCGCTTCCTGGTGTTCAACAAGGAACTCGACGAAGAGCCGGAGTTCTCCCACGACCACGAGATCATCGAACGCCACCCCCACACCAGGGAGGGCGTCCGCGTCGAGGGCGTTGCCGTCAAGGATCCGGAACTGCCCGGCCCGCAGGCCTAGGTCAGCTGCCGTTGACGCGCTCGTCGGCGAGCAGCTTCTCTGTCACCACGACGTCGGGGTGCACCAGCACCACTGAGCCGTCGCTGCGCCAAGCGCCGAGGGACTGGGCCAGGGCAGATTCCAGTCCCTCGATGGCGGGCACCAGCAGCCTGATGCCGTCGTCGTGCGTGGCCGCGAAGCCGTCCAGCAGTCCGGCGTGGGTGTATTCGGCCCCGGTGGCGTCCAGCACGGCACGCCGCGACCCTTCCGGATCCACATGCGCCATAAAAACATCGCCGTGGGAGCGCACCTCGGCTGCGTAGTCCACGACGCCGGTGGGCAGCTCGCCCGGCCACCGCATGGCCAGCGCCGGCAGCGCCACCGCGACGACGGCGTCGAACGCCCCCTGCGCTGCTCCGGGGGCCGGGTCGGCTGTCGCCAGCAGTTCGGCCCCGGCGTCGCCGAAGACCACCTCCATGCCGAGCTGCCAGGCCGCCAGGGCGAGGATCACCGACTTCCAGTGCGCCGGCAGGTCCAGTCTCAGCCGCGTCCCGGGTTCGGCATCGAGTTCGTCCTGCAGGAGGTTGCTCGTTTTGGCGACCCAGTTGTCCAACACCCGGCCGGAAAGCTCCACGCGCTCGGCATCGGGGCCGTACCAGGTCAGCCGGGGGGAGGTGGCCTGGCCGGAACGCAGGGCTGTCATCAGTTCGATTGCCGGGATGCTCATGGCTTCATCTTGCCACGGAGAGGGCGACTGTGATCTCCGTCATACGCCGCCAGCGTACGTTGGCCAGCGCGCCCGAACTGCCGCGGGAAGATTCGCGGGAACTCGGCAAAAACTCGTTAAAGTGCTCAGTACCCTGATTATTCCGCGGGTTCTCCGGGGCGGGGCCAAAAAAACCCGGGCGTGGCGTGCCCCGGATTTGGATCTCAAGTTGATTATTATCTCCGCCGTGGCTTGACTCCCGGATACTTACACACGTGTAATTAGGTATCGAAGGCCAATGCGCAGAAACCGGCACACAACCGAGTGTCCGAGGTTCAGTCAAAGGCTGCAAAAATCAGAGAGGGAACGCCAATGGGGCTAGCAGAGCGTATCCATGAAGAGGCCGTCGTTGCTGGGCAGGCCACGGCCAAATACCGTTCACGCGGGGTGCCGAGCGACTGGTATGTAGATCCGGCCGATCCGGACGCGGCAGACCGGTACAACGAACACACAAAAGACTCGCTGCAGGATCAGGCGACCGCCTTCCTCGCGGCGCATGACGAACTTTTGGCCGGTCCGGACCACGACAACGATCTTCACGATCCGCCGATGGAACTTCAGACCCTCCACGCGGGAACCACCGCGCAGCCGGTCTGGATCGGATTGCCCTCCCAGCAGGACTTCGACGATGAAGGCGAGCTGGGCTGGCAGACGGACGCGCTCTGTGCACAGACCGACCCGGAGGCATTCTTCCCCGAGAAGGGCGGCTCCACCCGCGACGCCAAAAAGGTCTGCGGAGCGTGCAACGTCCGCTCGCAGTGCCTCGAATACGCTCTGTCCAACGACGAGCGGTTCGGAATCTGGGGTGGCCTCTCGGAGCGCGAGCGGCGCCGGCTTAGGAAGCGAGCGATCTAATTCTTCAGGAAGTTCGAGTCACCGCCGTCGTGGTTTCCCACGACGGCGGTGACTTTCTCCCCAGGACCCTCGCGGCGCTGGCGGCTCAGACCCGTCCTGCGGACACCTGCATCGGTGTTGATACCGGCTCCCGCGACCATTCCGCAGCCCTCCTTCAACAGGCCTTCGGCAACGCCCGCGTCACCGTCTTCGACCACCCCCGCAGCGGGATGGGCGCCGCGGTGCAGGCAGGGCTCAGCGCCCTGGCCCCGGGAGGGGTCGGCGGCGACGGCGCGGCCGGCACCGGTCCCGCGGCCGAGTGGATCTGGCTGCTGCATGACGACGCGGCCCCTGCCCCCGAAGCCCTCGCCGAGCTGCTCCATGCCGTGGAACGCGCACCGTCCGTCACTGTGGCGGGCTGCAAACAGCTGGACTGGCACTCCGAGCGCCGGCTGGTCGACGTCGGGCTCTCCACCAGCCGCTGGGCGGAGCGGCTGACCCTGATCGACGCCGACGAACTCGACCAGGGACAGTACGACGGCCGCAGTGACACCTTCGCCGTCAACTCCGCCGGCATGCTCATCCGCCGCGACGTCTGGGAGGACCTCCGCGGCTTTGACCCGGCCCTGCCGGGCAGCGGCGACGACGTCGATTTCTGCTGGCGCAACCGGCTGGCCGGGCACCGCGTGGTGGTGGTTCCCGGCGCCCGGATGTTCCACGTCTCGCACCGCCCGCACGCCCTGGGCAACGCGTCGGCGGCCCGCAAGGCCCAGGTGCACCTGCGGCTCAAGCACGCCGCCGCCTGGAAGGTGCCGCTGCACGCCGTCGGCGCTCTGCTCGGCAGCCTCTTCAAACTGGTCCTGAGCATTGCCGTCAAAGATCCGGGGCACGGCTTCTCACAGCTCCTGGCCACGTTCGGCGCCCTCGGCCGTCCCGCGGCCGTGATCCGGGGCCGGCGCAACGCCGCCCGGACCCGCCGTATCCGGCGTTCCGTCATCAAGGGCCTGCAGACTCCGCGGCGTGAGGTGTGGGCCCACCGCCGCTCCCTGATGGAGGCCATCGGCGCGGACGACTCCGGCGAACCCCTCACCGGGAACCACCCGCTGGCCGACCAGCCCACCGGCGACTCGGCCGACGACTTCGCGGCCCTCACCACCTCCGAGCGGGGCTGGGTGGGCAACGGTGCGCTGCTCGCCGTCCTGATCACCACCGCGGCCTCCCTGATCGGCCTGCTCAGCCTGTTCCGGGCCGAGGCAGTTTCCGGCGGCGCCCTGATTCCCGCCTCGCTGAGGCTGGGCGAGATCTGGGACCACGCCTCCGGCTGGTGGATTACCCTCGGCGCGGGACTTCCCGGCCATGGCGACCCGTTCGCCTACGTGCTCTGGATCCTCGGCGTACTCGGCGCCGGCAACGCCAACAGTGCACTTGGCTGGCTGCTGATTCTGGCGATGCCGCTCTCCGCCCTCGGCGCATGGTTTGCCGCCGGTGCCCTGACGCAGCGCCGACGCCTGCGCCTGGCCGCAGCCCTTGTCTGGGCCGGCGCGCCGGCCCTGCAGGTGGCCCTGAACCAGGGCCGCGTCGGAGCCCTCATCACCCATGTCATGATGCCGCTGCTGGTACTCGCCCTGCTGCGGGCCACCGGCACCGCCGCGGGCCGCGGCCGTTACGCGGTTCCTGCGCCCGGGGAACGGCGCTTCACCGACGTGCCGCCGGCCAAGCCCGGAATCAACGGCACACCCTCCTGGACAGCCGCCGCCGCGGCCGGGCTGGCGCTGGCCGTCGTCACCGCGGCAGCCCCCTCGCTGCTGCTGCCCGCCGTCGTCCTCGTGATGCTTTGCGGCACGCTCCTGGGCCGCCGCGGCCGCACCGTGTGGTGGGCGCTGCTGCCCAGCCTTGCCCTGTTCGTGCCGTTCGTTGCCTCGACCCTTGACCGTCCCCGAGCCGTGCTCGCGGACCCCGGCCTTCCGCTGGGCTTTGATGCCGCGCCGCTCTGGCAGCAGGCCCTGGGCCAGCCGCTGCGCTTCACGGCCGGCGGCGGCCTCACCGGCCTCCCGGTCTTCGGAGCCGACTCGGCCGTGCCGTGGGCGCTCCTGCTGGCACTGTTGGTTGGCCTCCCGGCCCTGCTCCTCGCCGTGGCCGCGCTGTTCCTCCCGGGCCGGCCGCCGCGGATTGCCCGCGCCCTCTGGGCCGCCGCCCTCCTGCTGCTGGCCGGAGGGTGGCTCAGCAGCCAGATCGCCACCGGAGTCGGCGCCAGCGCCCTGGCCACGCCCTTCACGGGACCGGCCGTGTCGGCCGCCGCCTTCGCCATTCTGGGAGCGGCGCTGATCGGCGCCGCGGGCCTGCTGGACTCCGCCGACCGGGCCGCCGCCGCAACGGCGGGCCGCAAGGTCCTGGTCCGCGCCACCGCGGTCGCGGCCACGGTCCTCCTGCTGGCCGGACCGCTCGCCGGCCTTACCGTGTGGGCCGCGCAGAACATGCTGCCGCCGTCCGCCGCCGCGCCCGTCACGGAACCGGCCGGTGCCGGGCTGCCCGCAGCTGACTCACGGGACAGTGAGCCGCCCGCCACCGACTCACTGGGCGCGGCGAGGCTCGTGCAGCCGGTGGAGCCGCGGACCCTTCCCGCCACGGCCATCGACCGCGGCGAAGGACCGGAACAGTCCCGCACGCTCCTCATCTCCACCCGCGAGGACGGAACCTTTGACGCAACGCTGATGCGCGGTGCCGGAACCACCCTGGACGCACTGTCCACCATCGCCGCGGCCCGCCCGATCATGGGGGAGCCTGGCCAGGAGACGGTCCGTGACGACGACGCCGCCGTGGCGTCGCTGCGTAACATCGTGGCCACCATCGTCGCCGGTCAGGGCGTCGACCCCCGCGCAGAGCTCGAACAGCTCGGTGTCGGCTTTGTGGTCCTGCGGGCCGCCGATACTGCGGCCCAGCTGACGGCGAGCCGCATGGACGCCGTGCCCGGGCTGGTGGCCGTCGGCAAGACCGACGTCGGCTGGCTCTGGAGGATCAGCCCGGTGAAGGAGGCGGCAGTCCAGGCCGCCGACGTCGCGCACCGCGTGCGGATCGTCGACGGCGGGGGCTCCACCATCGGGCGGGTCCACTCCCAGCCCGTGTCCGCCGACGCCGCGATACCCGACGGGCCGGAGGGCCGGCTCGTGGTGCTGGCCGAACGCGCAGATCCGGGCTGGAGCGCCTGGCTCGACGGCCGCCGCCTGACGGCCACCACGTCCGGCTGGGCGCAGGCCTTCACCCTGCCCGAGCAGGGCGGCCAGTTCCGCCTCCGCTACGAGGCGCCCTGGGCCGTCTGGGCGGGTGTCGCGCAGGCCGTCATCATCGGCCTGACGGCCCTGCTTGCTGTCCCCATGCCTGCCCGCCGGCCGAACACCGGCCTCTCCCGGGACGAAGGCTCCCTCCGTAAGGAATATCAACATGCCCAGGGATGACACCCCCGAATCCGACACCCCGGAAACCCCCGACGCCGCCGGGTCGCCGGACAGTGCCGGGACGCCCGCCGCCGCAGCCAGGCCCGAGGCCGCCGGGTCGCCGGACAGCGCCGGCAACTCCTCCGGCCGGCGGCCGCAAAGCTCCGGCCGGTCCGGGCGCCCGCCGGCCGCACGGGTGCCGTCGCGCTGGAAGGCGTTGCCGCACGCCGGGCGGCTGGGTGGAGTCGTCTCGGCGATCGTGCTCGTAGCCGCCGGCGGCGGGCTGGTGTCCGCCACGGCGCTCTCTCCCCAGGGCCCCGGCAGCAGCCGGCCGGTCGCTGCGCCGCTGGCGGCGGTCCCCGCCGGCAGCAGCATCGGCGTCTGCCCGGGGCCGGCGCGGCTGC
Source organism: Arthrobacter sp. 001422645 (assembly GCF_059816125.1). NCBI lineage: Bacteria > Bacillati > Actinomycetota > Actinomycetes > Micrococcales > Micrococcaceae > Arthrobacter > Arthrobacter sp. 001422645. The sequence continues at coordinate 144,322 of NZ_JCBANT010000004.1, forward strand.
TCGAAGGTGCCCCCGTGGGCACCGATCCGCAGTTCAGCCCGGAGTCCGCCACCGCCAAGACCGACGTCAATGCCATAGTGCTGGGATCCAGTGCCAACGGGCTGCCCGGCAGCCGCCTCGCCTCCCTCAAGGGCGGCACCCTGCTGGAGCTCGCCAAAACCACCCCGGCGTCCGGCAGTCCTTCGGCCGCGGCCAAGCCCGCGAACGCCGTACCGCGGGCCGGCGTGGTGTCCCAGCGGGGCGTCGACGCCGTCACTGTCCTCAGCGCCGATGCACAGGCCGATCGCCAGGCTTCCGCCGGGGCGGTCATGCGCTACACGGCCGAAGACGGGGACCTCCGCGGTTCGGCCGCCGTAGCATGCCAGCAACCCGCCAACGATCTCTGGCTTGTCGGCGCCAACACCGCGCTCGGCCGGACGGCCGTGCTGAACCTCAGCAACGCGTCCGGCAGCGCGGCCACCGTCAGCCTCGAACTCTTCGGCGCCAAAGGCCAGATCCAGGCGCCGGGCAGCCGCGGGCTCCTGGTGGCGCCGGGCACTACGCGCTCGATCATCCTGGCCGGGCTCGCCCCGGGACAGGAGCGGCTCAGCGTCCGGGTGCGGAGCGCCGGCGGGCCCGTCGCCGCGGTCATTCAGCAAAGCGTGTTGCGGGGGCTGACTCCCGGCGGCGTCGAGTTCATCGCCCCGGCCACCGCTCCTGCCCTCCACCAGGTGATCTCAGGTGTCGATATCCAGGACCCGGCCGGGCTGGCGGGCCTCACGGGGAAATCCGGTTTCGGGGATGCCGGGCCGGCGCTGCAGATCACGGTGCCCGGGTCGGCCGACGCGGTCATCGCGGTCAAGCTGTACGGGCGGGACGGCCAAAAAGCCCTGCCCGGGGGCGGGGTTGTCACGGCCAAAGCCGGAACCGTCACCGAGGTCCCGCTGTTCGGAGTGCCGGCCGGGCCCTACACCGTGGCCGTCAGCTCGGACGTGTCCTTCACCGCCGCGGCCCGCGTCACGAGGGGACTCAAAACTGAGGATGCCTCCGACTTCGCCTGGTCCGCAGCCTCGGTGCGGCTCGGAAGCCAGCACGTTGTTCCCGTCCCTGCATCGGGGGACCGTTACCTGATCTTCGGCGCACCGGAGGGCCGGGCGACCATTTCCTACACCCCGATCACGGCGGACGGCAAGGTCCGGCCGGCCGCTGCCGCCGACATCGCCGGCGGCACCACGGCGTCCATCAAGGTCCCTGCCGACGTCGGCGGCTCACGGCTCGTCGGCTACCTCGTGTCCGCCGCGGGGGACCCCGCCTACGGTGCCGTGCTCCTGCAGCAGGACGGCCGGCAGGACATCTCAACGGTCGCGATTGCCCCCGCGGCGGCGGGCCAGGAGCAGGTCCCGGTCACGCTCGGCTACTGACCCGGCGGCGGGATTCCCGGGAGCGGGCCTAGTACCGGCGGCGGTACACGGGGTCCAGCGACTCGGGCGGCACACCGAGCATCTCGGCCGTGTACTCCACCACCACGTCGTGGACCAGGTCCTGGAGTTCCTCGCGGCTGCCGCAGGCCTGCTCGACGACCCGGCGGTACAGCGTGATCACCGGGCCCTCGTCCGGTGTGGCGGGGGAGTAGGCGCCCAGCGGGGCGGGGGCGCGGTCCGCCACGAGCTGTTCAAGCCCCGGCGGAATCTCGTCGACGGCGAAGCGGACGCCGTCCAGCGGCTTGCCCCAGATGTCGTGCAGCCGCTCGGCCGAGTCCAGGACAAAGTCGTCGAAGCGGTCCGAACGTGTGCGGTAGCCGGGCAGCGTGGGCAGCATCAGTTCGCCGCGGAGCCCGCGGCCGTGCCGGTTCCTCCGCCGCTGCCGGAAGCCCCTCGGCGCCATGGCGCGCCCGGTACCGGCTGGTGCGGAACCGGCGTCGAGGCTTCCGGTGCCGGTTTCAGCCAAGCGGACCGTAAAGCCCGGATCTTGGTGCGATGACTGCATATCTCGACTCTAAACCCGGCGAATGGTTTACGCGATACGGGCCGGCCGACCCGCCGTCAGCGCGTCGGACGGCGGCAGGCGGCCCGGGGGAGTAGTCTGTGATGTCGTGGGTGCAATTCGTCTTTGTTCAAGGTCAGCCTGCCGCAATTCGGCGGTGGCCACTTTGACGTACGTCTACGCCGATTCCACCGCCGTCCTGGGGCCCCTGGCCACCTACGCCGAACCGCACTGCTACGACCTGTGCGAGCAGCATGCCGGATCGCTGACCGTCCCGCGGGGCTGGGAAGTGCTGAGGCTCGCCATGCCGGCCACCCCCGCAGGCCCCGGTCCCGATGATCTCCTCGCGCTTGCCACCGCCGTCCGGGAAGCAGCTTCACGGCCCGCCGCCACGGACGCCAGCCAAGGCCAGCGCGGTGTCCACGCGGCCCTTGAAGCCCCGGCCCCGGCCGAGGGCACCCGCCGGGGGCATCTGCGCGTCCTGCGCGAACCTTCCTGACGTGCAACTGGCGGTAGGCTGGAAACTGCAAAATCCGTAAGCCACCGGCGCCTGCTGCGGCGTCCACCTGGGAGCGTTCACCATGCCGAAGATCAGTCCCGAACTGTTGTCTGTCCTGCGATGCCCCGTGACCGGCTCGCCGCTGGCGCAGGACGGCGAGGAACTCGTCACCACTGCGGCCGGCCCCTCCGGAGAGAAGCTGCGCTACGCGATCGAGGACGGCATCCCGCTGCTGCTCCCGCCGGAACTGCTCCCGGCCGCCGCCGCGGCACCCGGTTTCCAGCACGACGCCGGCCAGCCCCATGCCGGCCCGTCTGACGCTTTCGCGGCTGAAACAGCCGCGGCTGATGCTGCCCAATCACCGGCAGCGTCCCGGCCCGCCGACCGATAGGCCGCCGGCCCATCGCTGCGCCTTTCGGCGCCGAAGTACTTTCCAGTCACCGATAAGCACGTTCACCGCCTTCGCAGGCAGCCACGTTCCGGACCGGCCCTCCGGCCACAACAAAGGACTCACATGACTCTCGATTACAAGATTGCGGACATCTCCCTGGCCGAGGCAGGCCGTCACCAGATCCGCCTCGCCGAACACGAAATGCCCGGTCTGATGTCCCTCCGCGAGGAATTCGGCGCCAGCCAGCCGCTTAAGGGCGCCCGGATCGCCGGCTCGCTGCACATGACCGTGCAGACCGCCGTGCTGATTGAGACCCTCACGGCGCTGGGCGCCGAGGTGCGCTGGGCCTCCTGCAACATCTTCTCCACCCAGGACGAGGCCGCCGCCGCCGTTGTGGTCGGCAACGGAACCGTCGAGGACCCCCAGGGTGTCCCCGTGTTCGCCTGGAAGGGCGAGACGCTGGAGGAATACTGGTGGACGGCGGAACAGATCCTGACCTGGCCCGGCGCCGACAGCAACCCGGACCTCGGCCCGAACATGATCCTCGACGACGGCGGGGACGCCACCATGCTCGTCCACAAGGGCGCCGACTTCGAGGCGCTTGGCGCTGTTCCGGAGGCCGCCGACGACGAGTCCGAGGAAGGCAGGGTCTTCCTCGAGGTACTACGGGCGTCGCTGCAGGCGGATCCGCAGAAGTGGACACGGATCGGCTCCCGCCTGCTGGGCGTCACGGAGGAGACCACCACCGGCGTGCACCGCCTGTACCAGCTCGCGGAGCAGGGCAAGCTGCTGTTCCCGGCGATCAATGTGAACGATTCGGTCACCAAGAGCAAATTCGACAACAAGTACGGCATCCGCCACTCCCTGCCCGACGGCATCAACCGCGCCACCGACGTCCTCATGGGCGGCAAAGTCGCCGTCGTGTGCGGGTACGGCGATGTGGGCAAGGGGGCCGCGGAGGCCTTCCGCGGCCAGGGGTCCCGCGTAATCGTCACCGAGATCGATCCCATCTGCGCGCTGCAGGCAGCCATGGACGGATACCAGGTCGCGAAGCTGGAATCCGTCCTCGCCGAGGGCCACATCTTCATCACCACCACGGGCAACAAAGACGTCATCATGGCCGAGCACATGGCCGGGATGCGTGACAAGGCGATCGTGGGCAACATCGGCCACTTCGACAACGAGATCGACATGGCCGGCCTGGCCAGGATCCCCGGCATCAAGAAGGTCGAGATCAAGCCCCAGGTGCACGAGTGGGTCTTCGCGGCTGACCTGGCCACGGGAGAGGGCAGCCGCTCCATCATCGTGCTGTCCGAGGGACGCCTCCTGAACCTCGGCAATGCCACCGGACACCCGTCCTTCGTGATGAGCAATTCGTTCGCCAACCAGACGATCGCGCAAATCGAACTCTTCACCAAGCGCGACCAGCCCGAGGGCGAACGGGAGTATGAGAAGCAGGTTTACGTGCTGCCGAAGATCCTTGACGAGAAGGTCGCCCGGCTGCATCTGGACGCCCTCGGCGTCGAGCTGACCGAGTTGTCGAAGGAGCAGGCCGATTACCTGGACCTCGAGGTGTCCGGACCGTACAAGCCGGACCACTACCGCTACTAGGGAGCCCAGCGGCGCAGCGGCCGGCGCCGCCGCAGAACCCGCCGTTCCCGTGCACTGCTGCCGTCACAAAGGAGCCCCGGACCGCCGTCCGGGGCTCCTTTTGTGACCTGATCGTGCCGCAACCGTGGCCGGCCCGCCGCGCCGCTTCGCTTATGCTGGCATAAGGAGATCGCGAGCTCTGATGCGGGTTCACAGGCACGAGCAGCGGGGGAACACAGGAAGTGGCCATGACTGAAGACAGCGGGCGTCGACGCCGGCAGCCGGGGCGCCGTCCCCGCAATACGGGAAAAATGCTGGCCGTCCTTGCCATCTGCGCAGCTGTCGGAGCGGGAGGCATCGGCGTCGCCACGGCACCGGGCTGGGCTCATGCGGACATGCCCTCGGAAGCCTCGACGCCGATGCGGAACGTGTCCGGCCTCGCCGCACCCGTCGTGAAACTCGTTGAGCTCGGTGTCACCCCCACCGACGGCGCTACCAGCGTCAACCCCGCCGCCGCGCCCTCGGTCAAGGCAGTCAACGGTGTGGTGAAGGACGTCGAGCTGGTCCCGGCCGCCGGAGGCGACAGCGTCCCGGGGACCACCAGCGCTGACGGCTCGACCTGGACCGCCGAGGATCCCCTGGAATTCGACACGGAGTACCAGTACAGCTTCACCATCGTGGACCAGGCCGGCCGCGAGACGAAGAAGGCCCAGACGTTCACCACCGTGGCCCCGGCCAATGAAGCGGACGCCGCCGTCTATCCGCTCAACGGCACCACTGTGGGCGCCGGACAGCCCATCGAGATCGTCTTCAGCGAGCCGGTACTGAACAAGGCCGCCATGGAGAAGGCCGTCGCCGTCAAGGCCTCCTCCGGCCAGGCTGTGGCGTGGCGCTGGTATTCCGACCGTCGTGTGCGGATCCGCCCCCAGGCATTCTGGGCCTCGAACACCGCAGTCACCGTGGACCTGAAACTCTTTGGCGTGGACTTCGGCAACGGCATGATCGGGAACTCCGATACCAAGGTCTCCTTCAAGGTGGGGCCGCAGCGCCTCGCCGTCGTCGATGACAACACCAAGACTATGAAGGTCTATTTCGACGGCAAGCTCGTCAAGACCGCTCCGGTCACGCTGGGAGACGATGAATGGCTCTCACCAACCGGCTACGCGGTCATCATGGAGCAGCAGCGAAAGTCCAAGTTCAACGCCGGCAGCATCGGGCTGAAACCCGGGGATAAGGGCTACTACCCGCCCCTGACGGTGGAGTACGCCAACCGCCTGACAAGCTCCGGCGTGTACGTCCACCAGGCCCTGGAATCGGCGTGGGGCGCTGTGGGCAAGTTCAACGTCTCGCACGGCTGCGTCGGGCTGCTCCCGGCGGACGCCGCCTGGTTCTTCAACAACATGAAGACCGGTGACGTCGTCCGGACCCTCAACACCGGGGCCCCGGCCGTGGAACCACTCGAAGGCTTCGGCGACTGGAACATTCCCTGGACGCAGTACGCCAAGCGCTGACCGTTCGGGAATCCGCCGGCCCCTGTGGCACGGGTGCCCGGGCCCGCACGACAGCGGCCACACAAACCGCCTGCCGAATCCCCGACGCCCACGGGGTGGCACCTCGCCCGCGGCGAGGCGCTGGCGGTAGGCTCGGATACAGATACGTAGCGTTGCCGGGCCCCGGCCGGCGGCGCGAAAGCCTACGGAAGCGAAGCTCCAGTGACTGACTCAAGTCCCACCCCTCCGAAACGACAGGATCCGCAGCTGGATCCGGCCGATGACGCTGACGAACCAGCGTTCGACTGGATGAAGCCGGCTTCGGACAAGCGCCCCGCTGCGGCTTCCGACCGCGCCCCCGGAACCGGGGCCGTCAACGCCCCGGAACCGCTGTCGCGCGCCGACCGCAAGGCGGCTGAAGCCGCCGTCGAACCGGCGCCCAAGGGCAATGGCGCGCACTTCAGCGAGCCGTTGCCCACCTCCGCGCTGCAGATCCGCCCGCCGGAAGAGGAGGTCCAGCGGCGGAACGCCGAACGGGAACACGCCGCGAACGCCAAACCGGTGGCCCCCCGCGTGATGCAGGTCCTTCTTGCTGTGTGCTTCCCCGTCATCCTGCTGGTGCTGGCCGTCCGGGCCGTCGCCAGCCCCCTGTTCCTGTGGGTGGAGTACAACCGTCCCGGTTTTCCAGGCGACGGCTACGGCTTCAGCACCGACGACCGCATGACCTATGGCTCCTATGCCGTGGACTACCTCAGCAACTGGTCAGGCCCGCGGTACCTAGGTGAACTCGTCAACCGCAGCGGAGACAAGCTCTTCGGCGACGGCGAAGTCAGCCACATGGCGGACGTCAAACTCGTCATCATGTCCGCCTTCGGCGCCGGCGTCCTGCTGATCCTGCTGAGCCTCATCGCCGTGGTTTACCTGCGGCGCCGCAGCCCCGGGGGAGTGCGGCGCGGCCTGTTTGCCGGTTCGATTGTCACCCTCGTCATCATCATCAGCCTCGGCGTACTGGCGGTGCTTGGCTGGGAGCAGTTCTTCGCCCAGTTCCACAGTGTCTTCTTCGCGAGTGGCACCTGGACGTTCTCGCTGCAGGACACCCTGATCAGGCTCTTCCCGGGCCAGTTCTGGGTTGACGGCGGGATTGTTGTCGCCGGCCTGGTGCTATTCGCCTCGCTCGTCACTCTTATCCTCACCTGGCCGACGCGCAAGCGCCGCGGGCTGCCGAAAAAACGCAAGTCCGCGGCAGCTGATTCTGCCGAGGAGGCAGCAGGGGATCCGTCAGGAACGGATCCCGCGGACCCGGATTCGAAGGAAGCCGACCCCCAGGAAGCCGCCCCCGCGGAGGCAGTCCCGGCCAAGCGGTTCCGTTTCCGGCGGGACAAGTCCGGCAAGTCCGGCGACACCGCCGCGGGTCCTGCCGCGGGCCTGACGTCCACGGATGAACCTGCCGCCACGGACGCGGCTGCCGGGAACACCCCCGCCACTGCTCCGGGAACGGACCGTCCCGGCACGGCTGCCGCCGGCCCCGCAGGCACCGGGACGCATGAAACCCCCTCGAGGGGACACTCCAGCACCGTCTAGGGCGTCTGGAACCCGTACCGCGTGAAAAGCGGCCGGCACCGCGGTGCCGGCCGCTTTTTCATGCCTTCATGAACCGGGGCGTCAGCCGTAGATCCGGTTGATCTGGGCCTCGAAGTCACGCACGACGGCACCGCGCTTGAGTTTCAGCGACGGCGTCAGATGCCCGGATTCCACCGTGAAGTCAGCGTCCAGCACAACGAAGCTGCGGATGGACTCGGCCTGGGAAACGAGGGCGTTTGCCTGGTCCACGGCGTGCTGCAATGCTGCGCGGACCAGATCGTTTCCGCTGGCTTCCGCAGGCGTCATCGCGGGAACCTTGTGTACAGCGCACCAGTTTTCCAGTCCTTCGGGATCCAGGTTGATGAGGGCCGACACAAAGGGCCGGCCGTCCCCGATCACCACCGCCTGCAGGACCAGCTCGTGCTCGCGGATCTTTTCCTCCAGCGGCCCGGGGGCGACGTTCTTGCCGCCGGCGGTGACCAGCAGGTCCTTCTTGCGGCCGGTAATCGTCAGGAAACCGTCTTCGTCAAGGGACCCGAGGTCACCGGTGCGGAAGAAACCATCCACGAACGCCTCCGCATTGGCTGCGGCATTGTTGTGGTACCCCTTGAAAACGCCAATGCCCTTCACCAGGATCTCGCCGTCCTCGGCCACGCGGATGGTGGTTCCGGGCACCGGGATGCCCACCGTCCCCACCTTGGAACGGGCCGGTGTGTTGGCCGTGCACGGTGCCGTGGTTTCCGTGAGGCCGTAGCCTTCGAGGACGGGGACGCCCGCGCCCCGGAAGAAGTGGGCGTCGTGGGGGCTCAGCGGACTGGCCCCGGAGACCGTGTAGCCCAGGTGGCCTCCAAAGGCCTGGCGCAGCTTGGGGTACAGCAACCGGTCGAACAGGGCGTGCCGGGCGCGGGCCGCCAGCCCGGGACCGGGCCCGATGCCCCGGGTGGCGGCGTCGAGCGCCTTGGAGTAGTTGATGGCGGCTGCGGCGGCCGACTCGAAGAGGCGCTCCTTCCCGGCGAGGGCGGCCTTGTGGGCGGCGCCGGCGTAGACCTTCTCAAAGATCCGGGGGACCACCAGCAGGAAGGTGGGCTTGAAACTGGCCAGGTCCTCGAGCAGTTCCTTGGCGCTGGCGGTGTGTCCCACGGTGGTCCCGGCGCTGAGGCAGATCACCTGGACGGCGCGGGCGAGTACGTGCGCCAGCGGAAGGAACATCAGGGTCCGGGTGCGGGGCTGCATCAGGATCTCCGGCAGGAACGGCACGATGTTTTTGGCGACCAGGGCGAAATTCCCGTGCGTGATTTCGCAGCCCTTGGGCCGGCCGGTGGTGCCGGAGGTGTAGACGAGGGACGCAACGTCCGCGAGGCCGGCCGCGGACCGGTGCCGTTCCAGCTCGGCGTCGCCGACGCCGGTGCCCGCGGCCGCCAGGCTGGCGAGGTTGGGGGCTGCGCCGTCGGAATCCATCCGCACCACAGGCAGCACAGAGTCAGCGAGCAGGCCGGAGCTGTCCAGCACCTCGCGGACCAGGGCCGCCTTGGCCTCGTTTTCAGCGAAGATGCGCCGGGCTCCGGAGTCGTGCAGGATCCACTCGATCTGGCTGGCGGAGGACGTCTCATAGATGGGAACGGGGACGCCGCCGGCGAACCAGATGGCAAAGTCCACCACGGTCCACTCGTAGCGGGTGCCGGACATGACCGCCACGGTTTCCCCCGGTGTGAGGCCGCCGGCGATCAGCCCTTTGGCCAGCGACCGGACCTGGTCCAGGAACTGCTGCGCGGAAACATCGGCCCAGCCGGCCTGCCCTTTGCGGGCGTAGAGGGCGTGCACGGGATCCTTGGCGTGCTGCTCCAGGAGCAGGTCCGTTACGTTGCTGCCCGGGTCGAGCTCGACGAGCAGTCCGGTGCTTGCTTCTCTCACAGCCGTTTCTCCATTCCGGGTCCGCCTCGTGCCGGCGGACGTCCCCTGCAATCCTCCCCTAGATCCAGGACGGCATCCACATCCGGAACCGCCAATCCTGGTAGGAAATGGTCTCGGCGGTCCAGACCGGATAGAAGAACGCCGAGACGAGCACGGCCGTGGCCACGAAGAGGGTCACGAGGAACAGGCCGGAACGCCGCCGCCACAGGGGATCCGTGCGCTGGCCCAGGACGAGCCCCATGCAGTAGACGAGGGCCAGGACCAGGAAGGGCTCGAAGGACACGGCGTAGAAGAAGAACATGGTGCGTTCCGGGTACAGGAACCAGGGGAGGTATCCGGCTGCCACGCCCGCGAGGACTGCCCCCGCGCGCCAGTCGCGCCGCCCGGCCCACCAGAAGAGCAAGACGCCGAGGCAGACGGCGGCGCCCCACCAGATCACAGGGTTGCCGACGGAGAGGATCGCCGTTGTGCAGCTGGCCGTGTCGCACCCCGGGCTGCCCTGCTCGGGGGATTCGTAGAAGAAGGACGTCGGCCGGCCCAGCACCAGCCAGCTCCAGGCGCTGGCCTCGTACGGATGGTCCGAGCTGAGCCCCTGGTGGAACTTGTAGGCTTCCAGGTGGTAGTGCGCCAGGGACCGGACGGCATCCGGTAGCCAGCCCCACTCCGCCGAGGGGACTGTTGCGGCCCAGTTCCGGAAGTACGCGTCCCGGGACCGGAACCAGCCGGTCCAGCTGGCGGCGTACACGAGGGCGGCCACCGGGACGATGCTGAGGAACGCCGGAATCCCGTCCTTGAGGATTCCGCCGCTGATCCAGCCGTGAATGCCGGCGATCCGGCGTGCGCTGAGGTCCCAGAAGACCGTGAGCAGCCCGAAGCCGGCCAGGAAGAACAGCGCTGACCACTTTGTGCCCACGGCCAGGCCCAGGCATACTCCGGCGGCGAGCCGCCACCAGCGGATCCCCAGCCAGGGGCCGGAGGCCAGCTGGAGCAGGCCGGGGCGTCCGTCCGGGGAGGCCGCGGCCTGCCGCCCGAGCCGAACGGCGAGCCGGCGCCGGCCGTCGTCGCGGTCCATCAGCAGGGCGCCGAACGCGGCAAGGACCCAGAACATCAGGAAGATATCCAGCAGGGACGTCCGGGACATCACCAGGTGATGGCCGTCCACCGCCAGCAGCACGCCCGCCACAGCCCCGAGGGTCAGTGAGCGGAAGAGCTTCTGGGCAATGAGGACCAGCAGGAAAATGGACAGCGTGCCTGTCAAGGCAGCCCCGAACCTCCAGCCGAAGGGATTGTCCGGGCCGAAGAGCCACATGCCGGCGGCGATCATCCACTTCCCGACCGGCGGGTGGACGACATACTCGGGGCTGTCCAGGAGCACCCCGGGATTCCCGGCGACAAAGGCTTCGTTGGCTTTGTCCGGCCACGCCCGTTCATAGCCGCTGACCAGGAACGAGTAGCCGTCCTTGACGTAGTAGGTCTCATCGAAGACCAGGGTGCGGGGAGAATCCAGCCGGACGAAGCGCAGGACTCCGCCGAGGCCCGCAGTGATGGCCGGAATGAGCCAGAACCACAGCCGGAGCGAGGGCGGGTAGTCCCGCCAGCTCCGGATGTTTCCGATCAGCCGGTCCGTGAGGGCCTCGGGGGTGAACGCCTCCTCCGGGCGGCTGACCCAGCGGTGCCCCTCCAGGTTGCGTCCGGTGCGGGTGGCTGGGGGCGCCGATCCGGTGGAACCGGCCTCGACGTCCCGGGTGGGGGTCTGCGTCACGTTGCCCATGCTACCTTTTGCGGCTGTGGTCCTCCGTCCGGTTCGTCGCCGGGTCCTCTGTCGCCCGTCGCCGGGTTCGTCGGCCCGCGGCCCGTGCCAGCAGTAGGCTGGTCGTGTGGACCCTAAACTCAGCACTTCCCCGAACCTGTCCGGCGACAACCTGGGCGCAGCGGACGACGTCGAGGACGGCGCCGGTCCGGGGCCCGGCGAAGGCCCCGGGGCGGGGCCCGTTCCCCAGGGCGGCGGACCCGGACGGATCGTGCTGGCGGCAACCCCGATTGGCAACGCCGGAGACGCCACGTACCGGCTGATCGAGCTGCTGACGACGGCGGACATCGTCGCCGCCGAGGACACCCGGCGGCTGCACCGCCTGGTCCAGAACCTGGGTGTCACCGTGGCCGGCCGGATCATCAGCTACCACGAGCACAACGAGGCCGCCAAGACCGGCGAACTCCTGGACCAAGTTCGCGGCGGCAAGACTCTTGTGATGGTGACCGATGCCGGCATGCCGTCCGTCTCGGATCCGGGCTTCCGCCTGGTTGAAGGGGCCGTGGCCGCCGGTCTCACGGTCACCGCCGCTCCCGGACCTTCCGCGGTGCTTACCGCCCTGGCGCTCTCGGGGCTGCCGACCGACCGGTTCTGCTTCGAGGGGTTCCTGCCCCGCAAGGCCGGAGAACGGTCCTCCCGCCTGGCGGATCTCGACGCCGAACGCCGCACCATGATCTTCTTTGAAGCACCGCACCGGCTGGAGCCGATGCTTCGGGCGCTCCGCGAGCGGTTCGGCGCGGACCGGCGCGCCGCCGTATGCCGGGAGCTGACCAAGACCTATGAGGAGGTCATCCGCGGCACCCTGCGCGAACTGCTGGAGTGGGCTGAATCCAATGAGGTGCGCGGCGAGATCGCCGTCGTTGTGGGCGGCGCCCCGGAACGGGAACCGGGCAAGCCGGAGGACCACGTGGCGGACGTCAACGCGCTCATTGCGCAGGGAATCCGGCTCAAGGAGGCCGTCGCGGCCGTGGCGGAGGACGCCAAGGTCAGCAAGCGGGAGCTGTACTCCGCCGTGCTCGCGGCCCGGTAGGCGCGCCGGGCTGCCCGCTGAACGTGCGCTGTGCAGCTGCACAGCGCACCCCCCGCCGCGTAGTGCGGGGATGCGTAGACAGTGCGGAGAATACAGCAGTACCGTGGCAGTAAATCCAGCGCTTCCGAATGGTCATTTGGACAGTGCTGAATCCCATCCCATTCACCCGAACCGCTGACGAGGGAGTCAACCGTGACTGTAACTGCCCAGCCCATTGTTACCGCGGAGCGCGAGCGCGCCCTGCTTGCCTCTGTTCCGACAGGCCTGCTGATCGACGGCGAGTGGCGTCCGGCCGCGTCCGGCAAGACCTTCGACGTGGAGGATCCCTCGACCGGCAAAGTCCTGTTGAGCCTTGCCGATGCCGGACCGGAAGACGGGGCGGCGGCACTGGATGCCGCGGCCGCCGCGCAGGACTCCTGGGCGAAGGTTCCGCCCCGTGAGCGCGGAGAGATCCTGCGCCGTGCCTTTGAGCTGGTGACCGAGCGTGCGGAGGACTTCGCGCTGCTGATGACACTGGAGATGGGCAAGCCGCTGGCCGAGGCCCGCGGCGAGGTCACCTACGGTGCAGAGTTCCTGCGCTGGTTCTCCGAAGAGGCCGTCCGCGCCTTCGGCCGCTACTCGGTGTCCCCGGACGGGAAGTCCCGGCTGCTGGTCACGAAGAAGCCGGTGGGCCCGTGCCTGCTGATCACACCGTGGAACTTCCCCCTGGCCATGGCCACCCGCAAGGTCGCCCCCGCCGTCGCCGCGGGCTGCACCATGGTGCTGAAGTCCGCGAACCTGACCCCGCTGACGTCCCAGCTGTTCGCGGCCGTGATGGTGGAGGCCGGACTGCCGGCCGGTGTGCTGAACCTGATCCCGACCTCCACGGCGGGAGCCACCACGGGTCCGCTGATCAAGGACTCCCGGCTCCGCAAGCTTTCCTTCACCGGTTCCACGGAGGTCGGCCGCCGGCTGCTCTCGGATGCGTCCGAGACGGTCCTGCGGACCTCGATGGAGCTTGGCGGGAACGCCCCGTTCGTCGTGTTTGAGGACGCCGACGTCGATGCCGCCGTTGCCGGGGCGATGCTGGCGAAGCTGCGGAACATGGGCGAGGCCTGCACCGCCGCGAACCGGTTCATCGTCCACGAGTCCGTTGCGGATGAGTTCGCGGAGAAGTTCGCTGCCAAGATGGCCGGTATGACCACGGCCCGCGGCACCGAGGCCGAGTCCAAGGTGGGCCCGCTGATCGATGCCAAGAGCCGGGACAAGGTCCATGAACTGGTATCCGACGCCGTATCCGCCGGCGCGGTCGCGGTGATCGGCGGCGCCGCAGTGGACGGTCCCGGCTACTTCTACCAGCCGACCATCCTCAAAGGCGTCACCGAGGGCACCCGGATCCTGTCCGAGGAGATCTTTGGTCCCGTCGCGCCGATCATCACCTTCGACACCGAGGATGAGGCGGTCCGGCTGGCGAACAACACCGAGTACGGACTCGTCGCCTACGTCTTTACGAGGGACCTCAACCGGGGCATCCGGATGGGCGAACGCCTGGAGACCGGCATGCTGGGCCTGAACGCCGGTGTGGTCTCCAACGCCGCGGCACCCTTCGGCGGGGTCAAGCAGTCAGGACTGGGCCGGGAGGGTGGCCTCGAAGGCATCGAGGAATACCTCTACACCCAGTACATCGGCATCGCCGACCCCTACGCCGGCTAGGAACACCACCGGCTGCGCCGGACCGGCTTCAGCCCCGGCGCAGCCAGCTTCCCCGACGCACCCGGTGCGCCGCCCCGCGGGTCATCAACCAAGTACCCGCGAGGCCGCGCCGGGTGCGCTGTGCTGCGCGGCGGGCGGCGCGGAACGGGGCGGCGGCGGCACGCCGCCAGGCGGCCATGATGGAGGGCGGCAGCCATGCCGCGCGGAACCGCACCAGCGGCCCGGCATGGGCGCGCAGCGTGGAACGGACCGCTTCGATCCGGTGAGCGGCCGGTGACCCCGCGCTTCCCGCAGCAGCGGCACTGCCCGCAGCTCTGTCGGCACTGCCCGGGACGCCGGCGCCGTCGCCCCCGGACGACGGACGGCCATATTGCCGTTGTTCGAAGTCCGCCGTGAGGGCCCTGACGGCCTGGTGGCCGGCTGCATCGATGCCGTGCGGTTCCCCGAGGGCGCCCGAGAGGCGCAGCCTGTCGGAGAAATGGCGGGGAGTCTCGCTGGTCCGCGGCGCTACGCCATAGTCCATGGCGAGGTCACGCAGTTCGGCCCAGGCCTGCAATGCCGCCGCGCTGTCGCCCCGGGCGCCGTTCAGCCGGCGGCGGCGCAGGGCGGTCCGCGCCAGCTGCGGGGATGCCAGCAGCAGACCGAGGAGCAGCAGGCCGCCGGCGGAGTACAGCACGGGCAGCCACCGGCTGGCCGCGTCCGCCGTGGCGTCAGCGCCCGGAAGCGGCAGCGGCGCCGCTGTGGGCAGCGGCGCGGGGTTGGGGCTGACGCTCGGCAGGAGGCCGTCGTTGTTTTCGTTCGTGCTGGCGCCGCCGGCGACCTGGGCATCCGTGGCATAGGACGGCACCACACCGCGCGACGGGGTCGGTTCGAACGGCACCCAGCCCAGTCCCTGGAAATACAGTTCCGGCCAGGCGTGGGCGTCACGCGCATCCACCTCGTACTCCGGCAGGGCACCCTGGCCCCCAATCGAAACCGTGGCGCCGGTGGCCCGTCCCGGGGCATAACCGACGGCGATCCGGCTGGGGATGCCTTCCAGCCGGGCCATCACCGCCATGGCCGACGCGAAATGGATGCAGTATCCGCTCTTCTGGTTCAGGAAGTCCGCCAGCACGGACAATCCGTTGCCGTCATAGCCACCCTGCACCGGGGACTGCAGCGAATAGGAAAATTCCACCGAGCGCAGGTAACGCTGGATGGCCAGGGCCCGGGCGTAGGGAGTGGAGCTTCCGGCAGTCACGGCCTCGGCTGTCCGCTGCACGATCTCCGGGACGTTGGCCGGCGTCCGGATGAACTGCTCGGGGACACCCTGCACCGGCCCGGTGGCCCCGGCCAGCAGCTCCGGGGTGAGCTGCGGGGAGGCAGAGAGCACCACATACTGCTGGTCGCGGGAGTTCGTGTCGACGCCCTTGATGCTCAGCGTGGCCGGGTCCCAGCTCCAGCGGCCGTTGAGGCCGTTGACGGCTTCCGGGGCGTAGGGCACGGGCAGATAGGGGCTGGTGAACTGGCCGGTGTTGACCGCGGTGACCACCCGGACCTCGGTGGCGGCGGATTCGTAGCCCGAATCCATCCGCCCCGTGCCCAGCCGCCGGGTGTCATTACGGTCATCCGGCGCCCAGTTGTCGCCGTTGAAACTGTCCACGGTCACGGAGCGCAGGTACGGTGTGCTCGGCGCATTGGTGGCAAAGGTGATCCGGCCGTCCCCGGTGGGGGCCCGGAGGCTGTTGCCGAGGCTGATCATCGGGTTGAGCCCCGAGGCCGTGCCGAAGGGATTCAGCCGCGAGCCCTGCGGGAACGTTCCCTGGTCGAATCCCGGGATCACGAGTTGCACTAACAGGGTGAGTGTCAGCGCGACGGCGCCGGTCAGGGCGCCGCGCCGGAACTGGCCCGGGTTCCGGGCGGTGTCGGCGCCCGTCCGCGGGTCGGGGGCGAACCAGTGGCTGCAGCCGAGGATCAGGAGGTAGCCTGCCGTGGCCGCAACGAAACCGGCCGCGCCGACGCTCTGCGGCTTGATCATGGCGGGAACGATGAGGATGGCGAGGATCCCGAGGCCGCTCGTGGCCGGCAGGGCCAGGGGAAAGGCGAGGGCATCGACCAGGATCACCAGCAGCCCCAGGGCGGCGCAGACCAGCAGGACGATTCCGGCGTTGGGGGCCACCGGGGCGCTTTCCGCCAGGACGGTTTCACTGGCACGGAGCACGTAACGGTCCAGCTGCGCCAGGGTGTCGCCGGATGGAAGGAAGCCCAGGATGCTGCTGGCGCGGAAGAAGGTGAACGTCAGGATCAGCACGAGCGCAGCCAGCGCACCGGCCGTCACGAACGCGCTGCGCCAACGGAGCGCCCGGAGCCCGGCCATCGTAAGGGCCACGGTGAGGACCGTCGACAGGACGGGGGAGTACCAGGCCCACCCGCGCAGCACGCCGTTGAGGCTCAGCGCGGCACCGGCGACGGCGAGTGCCACCGCGAGGGCCATGAGCCACGGCTGTGCGCCGACCTTCGTCGGTGCCTTCCGGGTACCTGGGAAGGAACCCTGCGGCGGGACGGGGGAGCCTCCCGGGGACGTCCCGGACTGTGCCGAATGCGGGCCCGCGCTGCGCTGCGGTGTCAGTGTCATCGCCGGGCCCCTGATCCGCGCCGCACATCGGCCGCGGTTGCCAGCGGCGCGGCGCCGTCCGAGTCGAACGACGCCCACGCAGCGGGCAGCGGCGTTGCGGGGGTGACGGCGACGGCCCGCCAGCCGCCGAGCCGGAGTGTTTCGAGCACACCGTCGAGTTCCTGGAGGCGCTCCGCAATGACCAGGGCAAAGGCGTTCGCTGTGAAGCCGGCAGCCGGGGTCAGCGCCCGGGCCTCGGCCGGCGTGAGATTTCCGAGGACCGCCAGGATGGGCCCACGCATGCGGTGGGCCGCCAGTTTGTCCAAGAGCCGGTCGTCGAACGGCTGCGGGCCGGCCTCCGCTCCGGAGGGGTGACGGCCGGGACCCCGGGAGGGGACGGCCACCCTCGTATCCCTGCGGCTGTGGTGGTGGCCGGTGAGCTGGATCGCTGCGAGGCTCTCGGCGATGGACTGCAGACCGGACGTGCCGATGTACTCTTCGGCCTCCGGCTCGGGCGCGGAGGGCGAGTGCTGGAATGCGGGCTCGCCGGCCGCGTCAAGGAAGCGCAGCCCATAGTTGCGTTCGGCGAGATGGGCCCCGATGGACATTGCGGCCGTCACCGCCCACTCGAACGTGTCGCTGGTGACGAGCTCGTGGCCGTCGGGACCGGCGGTGCCCCGGTGGGCGGTTCCGCCGCCGGAAAATGCGCCGCGGGTGAAGGCAGCCAGCCGCTGATCCAGGATGATGGTGGCTTCCGGGGTGGTGACGGACTCCTCCTGGCGGACCATAAGTTGCCCGTGCCGTGCCGTCGCAGCCCAATGCACCCGGCGCATCGGATCACCATGACGGTATTCCCGGGTCATAACGTCGTCGTCGCTCGGGTTGGCGCGGATGCGCGTGGCGGTGACGCCGTCGTGTCCCCTGGCCCCCGCCAGCCCGGTGACGGGAAGTTCGACGGCGGCGGGCGTCACGGTGAGGATGTCGCCGTCGTCGATGGCGTGGCGGTGCAGGGACAGCCCGAAGGGGTCGCTGAACTCGGCCGTGACCGGCCCGATCATGAACTGGCCGCGTTTCGTGGAGCGCAGATGGTATTCATAGCGGCTCGTCCCGCCCGTGGCAGAACGCGCCGGGAACCGGAACACCGGGGACTCCCCGAACCGCGCGGGCAGGCGCTCCTCCATGAGGGCGTGGCCGGATCCCAGGCCGGTCCGGGCCACGGCTAGCCAGACCGTCGTCGTGGCCGCCGTCTCGACGCTGGCGGGGCTGAACTCCCGGTAGACCTGGAAATTCGGTTTGAGCACCCGGGTTCCGGCCAGCGCGAGCAACGGCAGGACAAGCAGCAGGACGGCCAGCGTCAGCAGGTCCCGGCGTCCCATCACCTGGGCCGCGAGGAGGAAGACGGCACCAGAACCCAGCAAGCCCCAGCCGCGGCTCGTGAACATGTGCCTCGGGAACCGGTCCATCAGCGCCACGGCCGGGCCACCCCTAGCGGCGGTCCGGCAGTGTGGCAGCCCGGGTGGAAACCCCGCCGCCGGCGGCATGTCCAGCGGCATGTCCGGCGGATGTTGCCGGCGCCGCCGCCATGTCAGGGCTGACCGGGATCTTCGCCAGGACGGCGCGGATGACGCTCTGGGCGGTCTCGCCCGTGCTCGCGGCTTTGCGGTCCAGGATGATCCGGTGGGCCAGGACGGCTTCGGCGACGCTGACGACGTCGTCCGGCAGCACATAGTCCCGGCCCTCCAAGGCCGCTGTGGCTTTGGCCGCGCGCAGCAGTTGGAGCATGGACCGGGGGCTCGCGCCGAGGCGGAGCATCCCGCTTTCCCTCGTCGCGCGGCCCAGGGACACGGTGTACTCCTTGATCGACTGCGAGACGTAGACCTGCCTCACCGTGGCGATCATGGAGGCGACCTCGCCGGCGGTGACGACGGCGGTGACCTTGGTCAGCGGGGACGTCGCCTGGTGTGTTTCCAGCATTTCCATCTCGGCGTCCTTGTCCGGGTAGCCCATGGAAATTCGCGCCATGAAACGGTCCCGCTGCGCTTCCGGGAGCGGGTAGGTCCCTTCCATTTCAATCGGGTTCTGCGTAGCCACCACCATAAAAGGCTCATCGAGTTTGTAGGACTTGCCGTCGACGGTCACCTGGTGTTCTTCCATGCATTCCAGCAGGGCCGACTGCGTTTTGGCCGAGGCGCGGTTGATTTCGTCTCCGATGACAATATTCGCGAACACCGCCCCGGGCCGGAACTCAAAGGAACGGGATGCCTGGTTGTAAATGGACACGCCCGTCACATCGGAAGGGAGCAGGTCGGGGGTGAACTGGATGCGGCTCACCGAACAGTCGATCGTGCGGGCAAGAGTCTTCGCGAGGAGGGTCTTGCCCACCCCGGGGACGTCCTCCAGCAGCAGGTGGCCTTGCGCCAGCAGCACGGTCAAGGCCAG
Organism: Arthrobacter sp. 001422645; assembly: GCF_059816125.1. Lineage (NCBI taxonomy): Bacteria > Bacillati > Actinomycetota > Actinomycetes > Micrococcales > Micrococcaceae > Arthrobacter > Arthrobacter sp. 001422645. The sequence continues at coordinate 163,310 of NZ_JCBANT010000004.1, forward strand.
TTTGGCCGCTTCCGCCTTGCCATCGATCACCGTGTTGATGGCGGTCAGGATGCGCTCGCTGGCGGAACTGAACGATTCCGCGTCCATGGCCGCCGGTGGCTGGGCCGCGCGCCGGGTCCCGGGGAGCCCGGCGACGGCGGACCCTTCCCGGAGGCTTTGGCCTTCAGGGAGGGCTTCGTCTAGGGAGGTGCGGTGGTAGTCCATCGGTAGCCTTTCAGCCCTGGTGGTTCCCGGTGGCCCGGCATGGAGCCTGCCGGGCCACTTGTCGGGTGTGTGCCTGTGTTCCTGACCGTCTATTCCTAGCCGTTTATTTCCTGGCCATAAGTGCCTGGCCGTCTGTTCCGGAGCTTTGTTTATATCGTTGTTCCATTTTCCTTGTATAGCCAGTCTTCCTAACAGCGTACTAACACAACTGCCGGACCTGACAGAGAGTTCCGGGGAAATATCTGCCGTGCCCCGGTTGGGACATAGCGCGGGACATAGCGCGGGAAATGGCGCGGGCGGGTTAACTCCCCGGGGCGCTCCCGGTGCATCCGTCCCGGGGTGCCCCGATAGGCTGGGAAGATGCACAAATCCCTGACTCCCGTCCCGTTCCGTGCGCCCGGCAGCGATGGCGCCGGCAGGCAGGGATACCCGCCGGCGCCGGAACCGCTTCCGGTGCCGGTCATGGACAACCACACGCACCTGGATTTCCCCTTCGACGAGCTGAAGGTCGGCATTGCCGACGCCCTCGATGCCGCAGCCGCCGTCGGGGTGCAGGGGGCCGTGCAGGTGGGGTGCGACCTCGAATCGTCCCGGTTCACGGTGCAGGCGGTGGATCTGGACCCGCGGCTGCTGGGTGCCGTCGCCCTTCACCCCAATGACGCGCCGGCCTACGCCGCCCGCGGTGAACTGGAACAGGCCCTGGCTGAGATCGAAGCGCTCGCGGCGCACCCGCGCATCCGGGCTATCGGAGAGACCGGCCTGGATTTCTTCCGCACCGAGGGGAAAGGACTGGCCCATCAGCGCCATTCCTTCCGCCGCCACATCGATATTGCCAAACGCCTCGGGTTGACCCTGCAGATCCATGACCGGGACGCCCATGACGACGTCGTCCAGGTGCTGCGGGAGGAGGGCGCCCCCGACCGGGTGGTGTTCCACTGTTTCTCCGGCGGGGAGGAGTTGGCCAGGATCTGCAACAGCGAGGGCTGGTACATGTCCTTCGCCGGGACCCTGACCTTCAAAAACGCCGCCAACCTCCGCGCCGCCCTGGCCATCGCCGAACCGGAACGGATCCTCGTCGAAACCGACGCCCCGTTCCTCACCCCGCATCCACACCGGGGGCGTCCAAACGCAAGCTACATGGTCCCCTATACCGTCCGGGCGATGGCCGAATTGACTGGATGGGAGCTCTCGGAACTGTGCGCGCGGATCGCCGAAAATACCGTTCAGGCATACGGATCCTGGGACTGATGTGACGAGAGTACATCCACTCGGTTAGATATCGGGTATGCATAATTTGTTGGATGCTTTATAACGCTCCGGTTACAGTGGACAACTATTAGCCGGGGTCGGGGAAGGCCTTCGGATAATTTCACTCCTGCAGGGCGCGCATCGTGGCCAACGAACCATATGCGCGCTCTCGTTTGTGAGTGTGGCAGTGCACACGCCTGCCGCGGACAAAACGCACCCCTTCCGGTGCTGCCTCCGGGCTGTCGGCGGAGGGTCGACGTGTGCGCTTTTCCCCGTGCCCGGATGGTCCGAAAGATATGGGCAATCGTGGTCAAGTTCTTCACATCGGATGGCAAGTTCAGCTTCGTCAAGGTGGGCACGCAGCTTGTGGTGCTTGTGGCGCTCGTGCTGGGGCTGGTGGCGTTCGTCGGAAACAATAAGACAGTCACCCTCAACGTGGACGGCAAAGTGAGTTCGGTCCAGACCTTCGGCGGCACCGTCGGCCAGGTCGTGAAGGGCGCCAACCTCGAACTCAAGTCCGCCGACCGGATCACGCCTGCTGCGGATTCCCATGTCCAGGACGGGTCCGTGATCAACGTCAACCTCGCCAAGGCCGTCAAGGTCAGTCTGGACGGCGCGGAGCGGACCATCAAAACCACCTCGCCCACCGTGGGGGAGCTTGTGACGGAACTCGGCGTGGCCAGCGCCTCCGAGCTGTCCGTCCCGAAGGACGCCCAGCTCTCCGTCTCCGGTTCGTTCGTTTCCATCTCGACGCCGAAGGCCGTGAGCCTCGTCGCCGACGGAAAAGCCGCCAAGACCACGACGACAGCCGCCAACGTCGGCCAGCTCCTCGCCGACGCCGGCATCAAACTGGGGGCCAGCGACCGCGTCTCCCAGCCGGGCAACGCTCCCGTGGTCAACAACATGGTGATCAAGGTTTCCCGCGTGGACGTCAGCAAGACGGCGGAAGCAACCGAAGCCGTGCCATTCAAAACCCTCACCACGGAGGACGCCGGCATGCTCAAGGGCGAAGAAAAGGTGACCCAGGCGGGCGCGGCCGGCTCCATCAAGAAGAAGTTCAAGCTTGTCCTCGTCGACGGCCGCGAAGCCTCCCGCACCCTGGTGTCGCAGTCCGTCAGCACGCAGCCGGTCACCAAAAAGGTCACCGTCGGCACCAAGGAAAAGCCGCAGCCGGAAGCCCAGACCGGTGGGAACACCGGCGCCGGAGCCCCCGCCATGATGAACGAAGCCATGTGGGACAAGATCGCGCAGTGCGAGTCCACCGGCAACTGGTCCATCAACAACGGCAATGGCTACTACGGCGGACTCCAGTTCGACATCCAGACCTGGCTCGGATCCGGCGGCGGCGCGTACGCCCCGAACGCCAGCCTGGCCACCAAGGCCCAGCAGATCGATATCGCCAACCGCGTTTACGCCCAGCGCGGCCTGCAGCCGTGGGGCTGCGGCTGGGCAGCCTCAAGCTAAAGGAGCCGCACCGGCCCCTCAGCTCCGGCTGACGGTCAGGTGACGTCGCCAAGAACTCGCACGGTTTCCGCAGCGGCTGACCACGGCAGCGGACGCCCGGCCCAGGCCGGGTCCGGTTCCCCGGACCCGGCCTTTGCCATGCCCGGGGCCGCCGGCGGGATAGGATACCTAGGTGACTGAACCGACCTCCTCCGCGCCAGGCAGTACTCCAACCAGTGCGCCGATGGCTGAGCCGATCAGTACGCCGGCCGGTGCGCCCGCACCTTTGATGGGGGCCTCTGACATCCGCCGGCTGGCCGAGGAGATCGGGGTCCGGCCCACCAAGACCCTCGGGCAGAACTTCGTCATTGACGGCAACACCATCCGCAGGATCGTCGCCGCCGCGGACATCCACCCGGACGAGACGGTACTTGAAATCGGGCCGGGGCTCGGGTCCCTCACCCTGGGCCTGCTGGACGCCGCCCGGTCGGTTGTCGCCGTCGAGATCGATCCGGTCCTCGCCGGCAAACTTCCGGAAACCGTCGCCCGGTGGAGGCCGGACGCCGTCGGGGATTTCCATCTGGTTCTCGCCGATGCCATGCGGGTCACCGAACTCCCCGCGGAACCCACCGCACTCGTGGCGAATCTTCCATACAACGTTGCCGTGCCGGTGGTCCTGCATCTGCTTCAGCACTTCCCGAGCCTTCGCCACGGGCTGGTCATGGTCCAGGACGAGGTGGCCGACAGGCTTGCCGCCGGGCCGGGATCCAAGACCTACGGTGTTCCCTCGGTCAAGGCCGCCTGGTACAGCAGTATGCGCAAGGCCGGCGTCATCGGCATGAACGTCTTCTGGCCGGCGCCCAAAATCCACTCCGGCCTCGTGGCGTTCACACGCAGGGAGCCGCCCGTCACCACCGCCACCCGGGAACAGGTGTTCGCCGTCATCGATGCCGCATTCGCCCAGCGCCGCAAGACCCTGCGCGCAGCGCTGGCCGGATGGGCCGGCAGCGCGGCGGAGGCCGAACGGTGCCTGCGCGCGGCCGGCGTCGATCCGACCGCCCGCGGTGAGGTCATCGACATCGCGGCTTTTTCCCGGATCGCGGAAGCCCGCGCGACGCCGGCGCCATAACCCGGGCGGCGGCCCGCAACGTGCAGGCCCCGGGCGCCGTGCTTGGAGCCGGACCCCGCCATGCCATAGCGTGGAGCCATGAACGCAGTGAGAGGGCGCTTTGCCGCGAGGACTGTCCGGGTCAAGGCTCCCGGCAAGGTTAACGTCTCACTGGATGTCGGGCCCCTGCGCCCGGACGGCTACCACTCGGTGGCCAGCGTCTACCTCGCGGTGTCCCTCTACGAAGAAGTCGCCGCAACCAGCACCGACACCGGGCAAATAACCGTCAGCATCAGCCCGGCCAGCACCCTGGACCTCGACGGCGTGGACATTCCCCTCGACGAACGCAACCTGGCCTACAAGGCGGCAGCGATCATGGCAGACGTCTCGGAGCACTCCACCGGCGTCCACCTCGAGATCACCAAGCGGGTGCCCGTGGCCGGAGGAATGGGCGGCGGTTCGGCCGACGCCGCGGCCACCCTGCTGGCCTGTGACGCGCTGTGGAACAGCGGGCTTTCCCGCGACGAGCTCTCCCACCTGGCCGCAGAACTTGGCGCCGATGTGCCCTTCTCCCTGCTCGGGGGCACAGCCGTCGGGCTCGGTCTTGGCGACGACCTCTCGCCCGCCCTCGTCAAGGCCCAGACCGACTGGGTCCTCGTGACAGCGGACTTCGGGCTGCCCACCCCGGAGGTGTACCGGACCCTGGACCGGCTGCGCGCTGACGATGAGGCGGTGATCGACGAACCCACTGCCGTGGACCCGATGATCCTCCAGGCCCTCCGGGCGGGCGACGCCGATTCCCTGAGCAGGGTGCTGGTCAACGATCTGCAGCGCGCCTCGATCGAGCTGGCGCCCAGCCTCCGGGACACGCTCGGACTCGGCGAGTCGCTGGGGGCGATCGCCGGGATTGTCTCCGGCTCGGGGCCCACGGTGGCGCTGCTGTCGCACAGCCCGGCGGCAGCCGAGGGCCTGGCCGAAGACCTCCGGCACCACGGCCTTGAGGCCATGGCGGTGCACGGCCCGGTTCACGGGGCACGCATCATCTCCGATACGCTCCTTTAATAGGACTGCCGTCCCCTCCACGGCGTAGTCGGCCCGGGTCGAACCGATCCGGCACATTTGCTTGGCATAAATTTTCTCTAGGAAAGCAGTTCCCAGTGGCACACCTGCTCGGCGGCGAGAACCTCACCGTCTCGTATGCAACCCGTACCGTTCTTGACGGCATCACCCTCGGACTCGAAGAGGGCGACCGGATCGGCATGGTCGGCCGCAATGGCGACGGCAAGTCGACACTCATGCGCCTGCTGGCGATGCGGGCCACCCCGGACTCCGGCCGCGTGACCAAACGCAGCGAAGTCAACATCGGCTACCTGGACCAGAGCGACGTCCTCGACGGCGACCTCACGGTCGGCGCCGCCATCGTCGGCGACCAGGCCGACTACGAATGGGCCCGCAACCCGCAGATCCGCGAGGTCATGGGCGGGCTCGTGTCCGACGTCGACTGGCACGCCAACGTGCACGCCCTTTCCGGCGGGCAGAAGCGCCGCGTGGCGCTGGCCAAGCTGCTGATCGAAGACCACGACGTCATCATGCTCGACGAGCCCACCAACCACCTCGACGTCGAAGGCGTCGCGTGGCTGTCCCGGCACCTGAAGACCCGCTGGCGGGCCAACCAGGGCGCCTTCCTCGTGGTCACCCACGACCGCTGGTTCCTCGACGAAGTCTGCAACAAGACGTGGGAAATCCACGACGGCATCATGGACCCGTTCGACGGCGGTTATGCCGCCTACGTGCTGGCCCGCGCTGAACGCGACCGCGCCGCCTCCGTGACGGAAGGCAAGCGCCAGCAGCTCGTGAAGAAGGAACTCGCGTGGCTCCGCCGCGGGGCCCCGGCCCGCACCGCGAAGCCCAAATTCCGGATCGAGGCGGCCAACGCCCTGATCGCCGATGTTCCCGAGCCGCGCGACTCGACGGCACTGAGCAAGATGGCCACCGCCCGGCTCGGCAAGGACGTCCTGGACCTCGAGAACGTTTCCCTCGACTTCCTCGGGGGCGATGCCGGGCAGAAGCTCTTCGACAACATCACCCTGCGGCTTGCTCCCGGTGAGCGGCTTGGCCTGGTGGGCGTCAACGGCGCCGGCAAGACCACCTTGTTGAAGCTCCTCAACGGCGAAATCCAGCCCAGCTCCGGGAAGGTCAAGCGCGGCAAGACGGTGGTCACCGCGGTCCTGTCGCAGGAGGTCAAGGAGCTCGACGACGTCTCGGACCTGCGCGTGATCGAAGTGATCGAGCGCGAAAAGCGCTCCTTCAATGTCGGCGGCAAGGAATTCACCGCCGGCCAGCTCGTGGAGCAGCTCGGCTTCACCAACGAGAAGCAGTGGACCCCGGTCAAGGACCTCTCCGGCGGCGAACGCCGGCGCCTCCAGCTCCTGCGCCTGCTGGTGGGGGAGCCGAACGTGCTGATGCTCGATGAGCCCACCAACGACCTCGACACCGACACCCTGGCCGCCGTCGAGGACGTCCTGGACGGCTGGCCGGGCACGCTCGTCGTCGTCAGCCACGACCGCTACCTGCTCGAACGCGTCACGGACCACCAGATGGCGCTCCTGGGCGACGGCAAGATCCGGGCCCTGCCGCGGGGAGTGGACCAGTACCTGGAACTGCGCGAAGCGGCGATGGCCGGCTCCACGATCACCGGCGGCGGCAACCCCGTCACCGCCGCCAGCGGCAGTTCCGCCCCCGCCGTCGCCGGTCCCTCGGAAGCGGAAAAGCGCGATGCCCGCAAGGCCAAGAACCGCATCGACCGCCAGCTGGGCAAGCTCACGCAGCAGGAGGACAAGATCCACGCCCAGATGACCGCCGCGGCCGCGGACCCGTCCGCCGTCGGCAAGCTCGCGGAGCTCAACAAGCAGCTCAAGGACCTCGCAGTCGAACGCGAAGCCCTCGAACTCGAATGGCTGGGAGCCCTGGAAGTCCTCGGCGAATAGGCCGGCCAGCCTGGGCTGGCTGCGCCGCGTAGGTGACCGCACGGGCAAACTACCCCTCGGACTTCAAATCGGGGCCGGTGAGGCCGTTCCACGCGCCCTCAAAGGATGGGCATGCCCACTCGGGTGGTGCAGGACTCCCGGGCATGTCCAACGGCGAGGTCCAGGAATGGGCATATTGGCCAAATGTCCATTGTTCGCCGCCGGGGGAGGGCATGTCCGTTGGCCGGGTCGGTGCCCGTGCCCGGGGCGTTTTCTTGAGGACTAATCCTCGCTGCGGAGCTCCGGGTCTTTTTGCAGGCCTGTGAGGCCGTTCCAGGCGAGGTTGACCAGGTGGGCCGCCACCTCGCGTTTATCCGGGGTCCGGCTGTCCTGCCACCATTGGCCCGTCATGGCCACCATGCCGACCAGCATCTGCGCGTACATGGCCCCGTCGGCCGAGGTAAAGCCGCGGCGGGCGAACTCGTCGGCCAGGATGTACTCCACACGGGCCGTGACGTGCGAGAGCAGGGTGGAGAACGCGCCTTCGGGCTGTGTCGGCGGGGCATCGCGCATGAGGATGCGGAACCCGTCGGTGCGCTCCTCGATATAGCTCAGCAGGGCCAGGGCGGCCCGCTCCACGAGGACGCGCGGTTTGGCTTCCTCGGACAGTGCCTCGGTGATGGAGCTCAGCAGGATCCGGAACTCATACTCAACAACCTGGGTGTACAGGCCTTCCTTGGAGCCGAAGTGCTCGTAGATCACCGGTTTGGAGACCCCCGCGGCCGCGGCGATTTCCTCGATGGTGGTTCCGTCCAGTCCGCGGAGGGCGAAGAGCCCGCGGCCGATGCCGATGAGCTGGCTGCGGCGCTGGGGCCCTGTCATCCGGATCCGCGGCACGTAGCCGGCGGCCCGTGCAGGCCGGCCGCCGCGACCCTCCGCCCCTTCGGATACCCCTGTGCTGTTGCTCACCGCTCCATCATGCCCCAGATCACCCGGGGGGAGACGGGCGGCCGCGCTCCGGTCGTCCCCGCCGCACTGGGCGGCAACGCAGTATGGCAGAATTGACTCTCGTGCCACAGGCTCAGCGCCTTGGCATGGTCCGCCCTGGTGTAATGGCAGCACCCCGGCCTTTGGAGCCGTGGAGTATAGGTTCGAGTCCTATGGGCGGAACTGTTGCGCGTCGTGGCACCGTAAAACGGCACCCGGCGGGCGCGGCCCGCGATGAGTCCAGTAGGATGAATCTGGCGCCGTGACCGGTGTCCGGGCGGCCCAGGCCGCACGGATCCGGCAACCAAGGCGCATCACCAGGCCCCAGCCGCCGGCCACCCAGATACACCAAGCAGCGGCATGAGCTAAGCCGCAGAGCAAGGAGAGCCCGTACGTGAGCCCCGAGAACACAGGCCCAGCCGCCGTAATCGTCCTAGCTGCAGGCGCCGGTACCCGGATGAAGTCCCGTACCCCCAAAATCCTGCACGAGATCGGCGGCCGGTCCCTCGTCGGCCACGCGCTGCATGCTGCCCGCACCATCCGGCCGCAGGAGCTGGCCCTCGTCGTCCGGCATGAGCGCGACCTCGTGGCCGCCCACGTCGCCGCCGTCGACCCGGCAGCCCTGATTGTCGACCAGGACGAGGTGCCTGGAACCGGCCGTGCCGTTGAAGCCGCCCTCGACGCCCTCGACGCGCTTCACCCCCAGCAGCAGGTCAGCGGCACGGTGGTGGTCACGTATGGCGACGTGCCCCTGCTCACCGGGCAGCTGCTCGGCGAACTCGTCGCCAGCCACGAGGCCGGGAACAACGCCGTGACCGTCCTCACCGCCGTCCTGGACGACGCGACGGGCTACGGACGCATCCTCCGGGCCGCGGACGGATCGGTCTCCGGCATCCGGGAGCACAAGGACGCCACGGACGCCGAACGTGCAATCCGCGAGATCAACTCAGGCATCTACGCCTTCGATGCCGGCGTGCTGCGCGACTCGCTGGCCCACGTCACCACCGACAACGCCCAGGGCGAGAAGTACCTCACCGACGTGCTCGGCCTGGCCCGTGCGGCCGGAGGCCGTGTGGCCGCCGTCGTCACCGAAGACCGCTGGCAGGTGGAGGGCGCCAATGACAGGGTCCAGCTCTCGGCCCTCGGCGCCGAACTCAACCGGCGCACCGTCGAAGCCTGGATGCGGGCCGGCGTCACGGTCGTGGACCCGGCCACCACCTGGATCGACGCCACCGTCACCCTCGACGAGGACGTCCGGCTGCTGCCCAACATCCAGTTGCACGGCACCACAACGGTGGCGCGCGACGCCGTCGTCGGCCCCGACACGACCCTCACCGATGTACAGGTGGGGGAGGGTGCCAAAGTGGTCCGCACGCACGGGTCCGGCTCCACGATCGGCGCCAAGGCAAACGTCGGTCCGTTCACCTACCTGCGGCCCGGCACGGTCCTCGGCGAGACCGGCAAGATCGGTGCTTTCTACGAGACCAAGAACGTCACCATCGGCCGCGGCTCCAAACTCTCCCACCTGGGCTACGCCGGCGACGCCGAGATCGGCGAGGACACCAACATCGGCTGCGGCAACATCACCGCGAACTACGACGGCGAGAAGAAGCACCGCACGGTCATCGGGTCCGGTGTGCGCACCGGCTCCAACACCGTCTTCGTCGCTCCGGTCCAGGTCGGCGATGGCGCTTACAGCGGCGCCGGCGCGGTAATCCGCCGCGACGTGCCGCCCGGTGCCCTGGTCCTGTCCCTGGCCAAGCAGCAGAACGCCGAGGGATGGGTCCTTGCGAACCGGCCTGACTCGCTCTCCGCGTCCCTGGCCGAGGCGGCCGGCGCCACCACAACTTCCTCCAGTACTCCGGCAACTACAGAAGAGGGCTAGCAAACATGAGCGAAATTACGGCACGCGGCGAGAAGAAGCTGGTGCTTGCCGCTGGACGCGCGCATCCCGAGCTGGCGAGGGAAATCGCCAAGGAGCTCGGAACCGAGCTGCTGCCCCTGGATGCCTACGACTTCGCCAACGGTGAGATCTACGTGCGGGCAGGCGAGAGCGTGCGCGGCACCGACGCCTTCGTCATCCAGGCGCACCCCGCCCCGTTGAACAACTGGCTGATGGAACAGCTCATCATGATCGATTCGCTCAAGCGGGCCTCCGCCAAGCGCATCACCGTGGTGTCCCCGTTCTACCCGTACGCCCGGCAGGACAAGAAGGGCCGCGGCCGCGAGCCCATCTCCGCACGCCTGGTCGCCGATCTGTACAAGACCGCCGGCGCCGACCGCATCATGAGCGTGGACCTGCACACTTCGCAGATCCAGGGCTTCTTCGACGGGCCCGTGGACCACCTCATGGCCATCCCGCTGCTGGCGGACTACATCCGCACCCGCGTCGGGGCTGACGACATCACGGTGGTTTCCCCGGACACCGGCCGCGTGCGCGTGGCCGAGCAGTGGGCCGAGCGCCTCGGCGGGGCGCCTCTGGCCTTCGTCCACAAGAGCCGCGACCTCACCGTTCCGAACCAGGCCGTCTCCAAGACGGTCGTCGGGCAGATCGAAGGACGCACCTGCGTCCTCATCGACGACATGATCGACACCGGCGGAACCATTTCCGGTGCCGTCCAGGTGCTCAAGAACGCCGGCGCCAAGGACGTCATCATCGCGGCAACACACGCCGTGTTCTCCGATCCGGCGGCCCAGCGTCTGTCCGAGTCCGGCGCCCGCGAGGTTGTGGTCACCAACACGCTGCCGATCGACGCCAGCAAGCGCTTCCCGCAGCTCACCGTGCTGTCCATCGCACCGCTGATCGCCCGCGCCATCCGCGAAGTGTTCGACGACGGCTCCGTCACCAGCCTGTTCGACGGCAACGCGTAGCCCTTTATAGAGCGCAGGTGAGCGCACTAGGGCTCGCTTGCGCATGCTCAACCGCCGCCTGTGCGGGGCTGTTTTCCTGATTGCGGCCCCGCACTGGTAACCTTGAACCGAAACCTTGGCGAGGGAAAGCGCCGGTAAGCCGTGTGGGAAACAGTAAACGCGGTTCATCGGATTGCTGGTATCCGTTATCGACTGGGTCTGAATCTCCTTCTGAAGGGCCGCTGCACAGCAGCCCGGCGTTGAAGGTCGCAAACAGACCTCCGCCCTTGCTGAACACCGTTTAGACCCACAGCTTGAAATCCAACGAGGAGATATCCATGTCTGAGCAGAAGCTCGCAGCAGAAGTCCGCACCGAATTCGGCAAGGGCTTCGCCCGCCGCGCCCGCATGGCAAACCTGATCCCGGCCGTCATCTACGGCCACGGCGCCGAGCCGATCCACATCACCCTGCCGGCGAAGGCCACCACCCTGGCCGTGCGCACCGCCAACGCCCTGCTGACCCTGGACATCAACGGCGAGCAGCACCTTGCCCTCGTCAAGGACATCCAGCGCAACCCGATCAAGCAGATCATCGAGCACCTGGACCTGCTGACCGTCCGCACCGGCGAGAAGGTGACCGTTGACGTCCCCGTCCACCTCAGCGGCGAACTGGCTCCGGGCAACGTCCACAACCTGGAAATGACCACAGTCTCCCTTGAGGCCGAGGCCACGCACCTGCCGACCGCCATCGAGGTCAGCATCGAAGGCCGCAGCGCCGGCGAGCACATCCACGCCTCCGATCTGGTCCTGCCCAAGGGCTCCGTCCTGCTGGCTGACCCCGAGGCACTGGTTGTCAACATCTCCGAGGCCACCGAAGTCACCGCGGAAGAGGCCTCCGAAGAGGCTACCGCCGAAGCTTCCGAGGCTGCAGCCGAGTAATTCCGGCGAATCCTCCGGTGGCCGGGTCCCTCTGGGGCCCGGCCGCCGTCGTCTCCGCCCGGCAGCGCCGGACCCTGGTGACGGGAACCTGCCCGCCTGAGCGAAGGACGCACCCATGACTGACACCTGGCTGATCGTAGGCCTCGGCAACCCGGGAACGGAGTATGCCCACAACCGGCACAACGTCGGACAGATGGTCCTCGATGAACTCGCCTCCCGGATCGGCAACGGCTTCAAGTCCCACAAAGCGCGGGCCCACGTCCTGGAAGGCCGCCTCGGCATCGGCGGCCCGCGGGTGGTGCTGGCCAAGCCGCTGAGCTACATGAATGTGTCCGGCGGTCCGGTCTCGGCGCTGGCCAAGTTCTACGACATCGAGCCCGGCCACGTCATCGCCGTGCACGACGAGATCGACATTCCTTTCGACACCGTGAAGCTGAAGCTTGGCGGCGGCGAAGGGGGCCACAACGGTCTGCGGGATATCAGCAAGGCCCTCGCCACCAAGGACTATCTGCGGGTCCGGGTCGGTGTGGGCCGTCCGCCGGGCAGGATGGACACCGCCGACTTTGTGCTGAAGGACTTTTCCGGTTCGGAGAAGAAGGAACTCCCGTTCCTGATCGACACCGCGGCCGACGCCGTGGAGGTCCTGGTCCGGGACGGCCTGCTTGCCGCCCAGCAGGAGTTCCACCCCGCGAAGACACCCTAGCCCGAAGACTCACAAAGACTCCGGCGTGCTGCACCGCTCGACGCGCCGCAGCCGACGCGGCGAATTGCTTCCAAGCGTCCTGAAATGCCGTTATGATCGCTCTACTCTCATGTCGGGGGATAGGGATACGCTACTTCTAGGCGGACGGTCTCAGGTTTGCTGTCCGCAGAGCGGTGCAAAGGAAACTAGATGTCGAGGGAATCGCTGGGCTGGGGGAATGTTTCCACTACATTGGCACCCGCCTCGGAAGAACCTGCAACCGGTCCGCTGGACCGGCACAGGTGGTCAGGTCTCGCGCGCAATGCCGACGCCGACCGGGTTCGTAATGCCCTCGTCACAGAGGACCGGATGGGGGTGGTCATCACCGGCGACCGCGGCGTGGGCAAGACCCAGGTAGGCCGTACCGCCGTGATGGGCTTCGGCCCCGACGTCTACACGCTGCAGCTCCGCAGCCCGGGATCCGGCATTGCGACCCCCTACGGGTGCCTCGCGTTCACGCTCGCGCGGTTGCCGCAAAGTTCCCTTGGCTCGCCGACTGCCATCCTGCACGGCATCACCTCCCGGATCCGTGACGACGCCGCCGGACGGAAGTGCGTCATCCTGCTCGACAACGCCGGCGGACTGGACGAACTGAGTACGGGCGTCCTGCTTAACTTGCTCCAGACCCGGACCGCGCGGCTCGTTGCGACTGCCCAGCGCACGACGGACCTTCCGCCGGACTTCTACTGGCTCATCACCTCCGGCCAGCTGGCTGAGGTCCGGCTCGCCAACCTCACGGAGGTCGAAACCCTCGAGGTGCTCCAAGCCGCGCTCGGGCACCGGGTTTCCAGCGCGCTGGCGAGCCAGTTGCACCAGCTGGTCGGCGGCAGCCCCACCCTGCTGCAGGCCGTTGTCTCCGAACAGATTGAACGGGGCAACCTTGTGTTGTCCGGATCCGTCTGGACACTGGTGGATGAGGTGGTCCTGGACGGGCGCACGGCGCTGGAAGACATTGTGCGGGCCCGGTACGCCCGGGAAACACCCGTGGCCCGGGAGGTCATCGAAGTGCTCTCCTGTGCCCGGACCCTGCCGCTGGCCAGGCTCGCGCGGATGTACAGCCCCGGGGTCATTGCGGACATGGAAGACGCCGGCCAGATAGTCGTTGACCGCACGGACCGGCACCTCGTTTCGCTCGGGGACCGCTATCTGGGCGACATCGTCCGGAACTGGCTCAGTGTGGAGCGCCGGTTGGAACTGCGCGACAAGGTACCGGGACACCAGCAGGACGAGCTGAATGAGCTCACGGTGGAAGACCTGCTGGCCTACGCCGCATGGACCCATGATTGCGACGCGCCCCTCGCGCCGGCCCACGCCGTGGCGGCTGCCGGCGCCGCCGTCAAACTCTTCGACCCCAAGTTCGCGCTCAAATGCGCCGGCAGCCTGACCCCGGCGGACCCGGAATGGACCGAGGGGCAGCTGCAAAAGTCCGCAGCCTACCTGCAACTGGGACTGCCGCTGCAGGCGATGGCTGCCCTGGACGATGTCTCGGAAGCACAGATCAGCGCCCTGGGTGCCGGGGAGTACGCGGAGCTGGTTGCCGCCAAAGCGGACTGCATGTCGTGGCTCGATGACCGGACCGGGCAGGTTCCCGAACTGGTCCGGCAGGGCCGGCAGCATCTCGACGAACTCGGTGGGGACCACCCGGCGGCGTCGGCCGGGGAGCTGACCCGGGCCCGTTTGTGCCTGGACCTCTGCGAATTCAACTACCTCTCCTTCGTAGGTGACTACGCGCCCATGATGGACCGGCTCACCGCGGCTGCCTCGTCGGAAGCGGATGACGCGGATCCGGTGCACCGGCTCCGGTCCGCAATCATTCTGATGGAAGCCCTGTGCATGACGGGCAGGGAACTCGAAGCCCGCAAGCTGATGCGCGACATCGGCGGCCAGCTGGGGGAGTGGTCCAACGTCCCCCGGATCCGCGAGAACTTCGCGTGGAGATCCTTCAATGTGCTGCTGCTGTCCGGACAGTGGCGCCAGAGTATCGACATGCTCAAGGACGCCAGCGGCCGGGCGGGCCACGGGCTGCACTCCGGCAGCGCGCCCACTGATCTGGCCGTGGGCCTCGCCTACGTCTATGCGGGCCGCGGATACATGGCACTCGACCCGCTCCTGGCCGCGATCGCGCAGCTTGAAGTGCGGGCAAGCCTGCACTCGCTGCGGCAGGCCTACGCGGCCACTGCCTTCGCGTACGCCCAGACGGGGAATTCCGTGCAGGCCACGGTCTACCTGGACCGGGCCCGGTCAGCGGAGGGAGCCGCCCGTTTTACGGTCCGAAGCTCCGCGGACTTCTGCATGGACATGGCCTCGCGCTGGCTGGGCGATCCGGAGGCGAAGGACCGGCTGGTGCGTTCGGCCGAGGAACACTTCCGCCGCGGCCGGTACACCCTGGCCGGTATCTTTATGCTCGGCGCGACGGTCAACGGCACCACCAAGGATTTCCAGTTCATGGAAGACATCGCGGCGTCGCGGCAGGGTCCGCTGGCGGAGCTGTCCCGCACCGTCGCCGTGGGCAGCCGCAAAAAGGATGCCGCCATCATGCTGGAAGCCGCCGGCCAGGCAGCCGCCATGGAACTTGACGCCGTCCAGGCCCGATGCGCCGCCCTCGCCTTCGACTTTGCCAAGGCCGCGGGGCTGAGCGGGAAGGCGAGCGCCGCACACGCCATCTTGGAGAGCCTTGCGGGTTCCGTACCGGCCCTGCCGATCATGCCCAGGAACAAGGGGCCGCTGCTCACGGAGAGGGAGCGCCAGATAGCCACCCTCGCGGGCAACGGGGTCACCAACAAGGACATCGCCCTGGCCATCGGTATCTCTGTGCGGACTGTGGAAGGACACCTGTACCAGGTGTTTACCAAGCTGGGAGTTTCCTCGCGAAGTGATCTGCTTGGACTCATCTAGGAAGCGTGCAGCCGCCCGCGATGAGGCGGGAGGATCCACCGCCTTGACCGGCCGAGCGGAGGATCTGGGCTTGGCGGTGGAGGCGATCCAGGGCAGCACGCACGTCGCGGTCCTGCTGCTCGGGGACAGCGGGATCGGCAAATCCACGCTCCTGGACGCCGTCGTGGCCGAGCTGGGATCTACCGTCACGCCGGTGCGCATCCATGGCAGCCCCTCGCTGACGAACGTGCCGTACGGGGTGCTGGGTCCTTTTATTGTCGAGTTGCCCGTTCAGGAGGCGACGTCGCAACTTGCGGTACTCAGGACCCTCTGGTCCCGGCTGGAGCAAGAGCGCCGTGCCAGCCAAATGCCCTTGCTGCTGATCGTCGACGACGCCCATGACCTTGACGAGGCCACCGCAGGGATCCTGGTGGAACTCGCCGCCGCCGGCTGGGCGAAATTGCTTGTGGCCTCAGCCGCCCGGCCGGGTTTGCCGGAACCACTGCTGCAGCTGTGGTTTGAAGGCATAGCAGAACGCATCGACCTCCGCCCGCTCACCCAGGGGCAGACTGCTGAAATTTTGGAACGCGAGCTGGGACCCCAGGTTCTTCCGAACGTCGCCGAGATCCTCTGGGAAGCCTCCGAGGGCAACCCGTTGCTGCTCAACGGGCTGATCGACGATGCGAAAAAGGACGGCACGCTGCTGCAAAATAACGGGGTGTGGCTGCTCGGGCGTCCCCTGAACAGTCACGGGGACCGCCTGTCCGACGTCGTGCGCCGGCAGCTGCTCCGGCACTCGCCGGAAGAGCGTCAGGCCCTGAACCTGATTGCCCTGGCCGAACCGGTGTCCCGCGAGCTGATCGAGGCCACAGTGGGCCAAGACCCGGTGGCCGTTCTCATTGAACATGAGCTGATCCGCGTTACACCGGCACCCCACCCTCAACTGCGGCTGTGGCACTCGATCTATGCCGACACCCTGCGCAACCTCATTTCTCCGGCGCGGAGCCTCCAACTCCGGCAGAGCCTCCTGCGCCTCATGGACAGCGAACCGACGTCGGCGGAAGGCCTGCTCCGGCAGGTGAGCTGGTCGATGGAATGCGGAGCGGAGGTCGACGACCGGCAGTTGCTCCGGGCAGCCGTGCTCGCCAGCCGGCTCTACGAGGACGAGCTGGCACGCAGGGCCGCCGCCCTGATCAAGGATCCTGAACTCCAGGTGGCGGCACGGGCTGTGACCGCACGGACCTACTTCAACACCTCGGACTACGCGGCCGCCCGGGACATCCTGGAGGCCGACTTCGCCAAGGGGCTCAGCGTGGCGGTCCTCTTGACAGGCACCCTGATGTGGGCTGCCGTGCAGGCCGCACTCGGCCATAGCCCGGCCGACATCATGGACCGGGCCGGGGCCCTCCTGGAGGCAGGCGAACGGCTGGCCAAGGAAAACCCCGAGGACGCCGAGGGAATCCTCAAGGCCACGCGGGAGCGCTATGCCACCATGCACGCCATGGTGTTCGCGCTGGCCGGCGAGTACCCGGACGGGGACGGAGCGCAGGCCGACGTGTGGGCTGGCCCGCCGGCCAACGCCCTTGAAGCTGCATTCAGGCTGGCCCTGGAATCGGAACGACTCCTCGTGCAGGGGAAGGCCGTGCAGGCGTTCGCCACGGTGTCCGAGGCACTTGAATCCGCGGGCTCCGGACACGACGAACTGTATTTCCTCGCGGAATTCCTCGTCGCGCGGGCAGCAGCAGCGGTCATCCATGGCGGCGACTGGGAAGCCGCGGAGACGCTCCTGGCCGGAGTAGCAGCCGGTCCCGGACCCAACCGCATCTCGTTCGGCGGGGGAGTCCACGCCGCGCACGGCGTTATCCTGCTGTACCAGGGCAAGGCTGCCCAGGCCCTGGACACCCTCAGCGCAGCACTGGAGTCACTGCGGCTCGCGGATCCCCAGCAGCTCTTCGCCCTGACCTCTTCGATGGCCTTCGCCGCCGCCGCCGAAGTCGGGGCCAAAGACAAAGCCGCGGCATTCCTCGCCGACTACGATGCGGCACCACGGGCAGTTTCACGCTATTTGCGCATCCTTTCGCAAATGGCAGTCACCTACGGCAAGGCCCGGCTCGGCAATTACCCGGGCGCCATTGACGAGCTCCGGGCGTTGGGCCGTCCGCAGGCCGGGGGGTCCACAGCTGGCCTTGAGTTCGACGCCCTCGCCTTCTGCCTCGCCCTGGGGGACCGGGATGCCGCTTCCCGGGTGCTTGAACTGCAGCCCGAACTCGAGGGCCCCAGGGCAGCTGCCATCTGCCACTATGCGGCTGCGCTCAACACCGACCAGGCCGCGGACCATCTCGAAGCGGGCAAGAGCTGCGAAGACGCCGAGCTGTGGGGCTTTGCGGCGCTGGCCTATGACGCCGCCGCGAACGGATACAGGGCAGCCGGGGACACCCTCCGGGAGCGCGCGGCGCTGTCCCAGCGGAAGCGGTGCCTTGACAGAATGGACAGTGTTGCCGGGCAGGAGCCGGAAGCCGATGCCGACGCCCTTGGTGTGCTGACGCGCCGCGAGCGCGACATTGTGGCGCTGGCGGTGCGCGGCCTCAGCGACCGCCAGATTGCCGCCGAGCTGCAGGTATCCATCCGGACAGTCGAAGGCCACCTGTACCGCAGCTATGCCAAGCTCAATGTCAGCGGCCGGGACCAGCTGCCGGGTGTGTCCCCGGCCTAGCCGCCGTGACCATTTTCCAGTTCTCCGTTGACCGGCACCCTGACGGCATCACTCCCTACCGCCGCCCCGGCGTGCGTAGGGACGGGGCACGGGCAAGTAGGCTCCGGGCCGCCCGGGTATGGGGACCGCGTAGCCGGACCGCGCAAGCGCCACGTGCCCGTTGCCGTGACAAGTACCCTCGATCCCGGCTCGTCCGGAACCCGGCACGAATTCGAGTACGGACTACCGGTGCCCCGGTGCCGTCCGGTTCGCTAAATTGTATTCAGGCACCAGGAATCACCCACCAGGATTCTCCCGCCCACCAGGAATCACCCGGGCAGTACCACCCGACAAAGGATTTGAACGTGGAGCTATCAACGCGGAAGCGGCCCAGGCCCTCCGATGAAGCTGCCAGGATCGCCGGCCTTGGGGACATTCCGCTCTGCTGCAGTAGACACTAAATTTCTTCCATGGTCTCCCCAATTGGTTCCCGCCTAACGCGTGAACCCCTTTGACGGAGCCGACGGCGTCGGAACCTTCTGAGACCGAGGTTCCTCCCCCCAGCCGCCGTCGGCTCCCTAAGCTTTACGGTCCGCAGTCCTGGCTCGGCCGCCCGCAGGCCGGGCGGCCGTGCCAGGACTGCGTCGTCCACCGAGTGGCAGAGCCCCGCAGCTGACAGAGGCTCGCAGCGGCACGGAGTCTGTGCGGCGGCTCCGACTACTTGGTTTTGTAACCCTGAGGGTCCGCGGATTCTGAGTACACCTGCGTAGCCCGCGGCCGATCACCACGTTGGTAATCGAGTAGCACTTACGCATCCCGACAAATCCTCGTCTCCATAGATTGGACCTATCGGTAGTCAATACTTTGATTGCGAAGGTCTCTCTCATGTTTCAGCAAGAAGCCGGCCTGCCTGCGGGCAGCGGCAGAACAGATGTGATTTCAGCCGCCCAACATCAGGGGAAGGGGTGGCACCAAAAGCGTTACACCCGGCACAAGACCGTCTTGGACGTCGTGTCGGCGCTGACCTCGGGTTCCGGTTGCGGGGCGGTGATTGTGGGGGAACACGGGGCCGGAAAATCGTTTATTGCCCAGCGGGCCCTTGAACAGCTCGGGGATGACTTCCTGGTGGTCCAGGTCCGGGGCAGTTCCATTTCCTCCAAGTTGCCGTACGGTGCACTGAGCGTACTTCTTAACGAACTTGATTCCTCCCACCTCGAGCACCCGCTGATGGTTCTGCGTGGCTTGACGCAGCTGCTCCACACCCGTGCCCAGGGCCGCAGCGTCGTACTTTTCGTCGACAATGCCCATGACCTCGATGAACTGTCCACCATGATGGTGGCCCAGCTCTGCGCCGGCGGCCACGTCGTGTTGCTCGCCGCGTGCGTGGACCTTCCCAACCTGGGCAGCGACATCATGGGGCTCTGGAAGGATGACCTGCTGCGCCGGGTGGATCTTGGCCCTTTCGATTTCAGCGAAACCATGGACAGCCTCGCCCAGGAGTACGGTGGAAACTTCTCCCACACCGCGGCACGCGCCCTCTGGAACGCCAGCGGCGGCAATGCACTCTTCCTGCACTCCCTGGCCAGGGAACAGATCAAGCTGGGAGTCATTGTTCGCCACGAAGATTCGTGGGTACTGGGGGACAGGCCGGTGGCGCTGGCCGGCGAGATCAGGGATGTGCTCAAAGCCCGCCTGAACCGGCTCAGTCCGGGCCAGCGTGATGTCTTTGAGATCTTGTCGCTCGCTGGGGCCCTGCCCCTGCAGACCCTGATGAACGTGTCGAAGGCGCAGGACATCGACACCCTTCAGGAACGGGCACTGATCCGGGTCAGCCATGACCATCCGCCCATGGTGAGCATCACCAACCCGGTTACCGCGGGAATCGTCGCCAGCGTAGTGCCGCCCGGACGCAGTGCGGAACTTCGCCGCCGACTGGGTGCTGTGCTCCAGGACCAGGACCTTGACGAATACACCGGGTCCACTGCGGTCGCCTGGGCACTCGACTGCGGTGAAGAAGTGGATCCCCGTCTGGCCCTGGCGGCTGCCCGCCTCGCGAACAAGTTCTCCGATCCGCAGTCGGCCCTGAGGTTTACCCGGGAAATCGCCGGACGGGAGAAGTTGACGGACGTGGCCATCGAATCTGCCCGGGCTCTTATCTCCCTGCACAATGACGAAGCGGCCCGCCGGATCCTGACCGATGTTGAAAAGCGGGCCGGTGACGGACTGGCATTGGATGAATGGGCCTCCCTGCAGCTGCTGTGGGCTGAGCTGGACAGGCGCAGTCCGGCCTTGGCAGGAAATGCGCTGGCCCGCGTGCAGGAGATTGAGCTGCGGCTCACGGTATCCGGGGACACCGGGAACGGGCCGGGTTCGGTGGCGGAGCGGGTGCGCCTGGCCTACGCCGCGCTGGCAGCCTTCGAAGGCCGGTACGGCGATGTCCTGCAGATGCTCCAGGATGTGGACTCCGCGGACCTGGGCAGCGAAGCCAAGATCATGGCGGCGAGCCTGCTGTCCGAAGCGAGGGCAGTCACCGGCGACATCCTGGGTGCCGTGGTGCTGGGCAGGCAGGTCATTCTTGCCGCCGGCTTCCTGGACCTGTCCGACGCGTCGCTCCGCGACATCCGGGGACGGTTCCTGCAGATTCTGCTGTTGTCGGCAAAATTCCGGGAGGCCGCAGACTTCATTGCGGCCACCTCGGAGGCTTGGGACGCGCAGCCCAGGCTGGGCAGCATGTTCGAGATCGGCCAGGGAATCGTCGACCTCCACCGGGGTGACGTCACCGGGGCGCTGGAGCGGCTCCAGTCCGGGGTCTGGCAGCTGAGGCTGCACGATCCCGATGCGGTCGCCGGACTTGCAGTGGCGGCCTGCGCCTATGCCTTCGCGCTCCAGGGTGATGAGGAAAAGGCCGGGGCGCTGCTGGTGGACATCGAGGACCCGCAGCCCAGGGCATCGTGGCTGGTGAACCGGATGACGCGGTACTTCGAGCTGTCTGCCAAGGCGGAAATCGGCCAGAAGACCGAGGCGCTCCGCGCAATGAAGCAGGAAGCCGACAGCGATGCCGAAGCCTCTGCGCTTGCGACCGCGCTCCAGTTCCTCGCGGCGGTGGCCCGGGTGGGAGACCGCCAGGCAAACCAGAAACTAGCCGATCTTGCGGGCCAGGTCACCGGGCGCTTCGCCGGCCTGTGCTCGCGATTTGCGGAAGGTTTGAAGAATTCCGACAGCGAGGAATTGCTGGCAACGTCCAAGGACGCCGATGCCGCCGGCCATGCGGTCTTCGCCCGGGATGCGACCAGGAAAGCGGTCAGCTGCGCCAACGACGCGGGTAACCGAATTTCCCTCAGGATGGCCCAGCGCACGCAGCAGTCCCTCGAGGACCGGTTCGGCAACCCGCGGAACGGTGTGCTTTCCCTGCTCACCTCGACGTTGACGGCCCGGGAATCCGAGGTGGCCGTCAGGGCGGCCGCGGGTACGTCCAACCGGAAAATCGCGGACGAGATGCACGTTTCTGTCCGGACAGTTGAAGGGCACCTGTACCAGGTGTACGCGAAACTGCACGTCGCGAGCAGGTCGGAACTCAAAGATGTCATCTCCGGACCTGTGGAACACGCACGCCTCGGCTAACCGGCCCGGCCTCCTATCCTCCGGGCGGTGGAATCCGCCGCGCCGAAGGAAGGGGCGCAGGTGGAAGGCCTGACTGAGTCGACCACTCTGGTCGGCCGGTCCGGGGTCGTCAAGGACATCCTCCGATGCCTGCGCGACAGCGGCATGTCCGGTGCCCTCATCGTCGGCAACCCGGGCACCGGGAAGACCGCCGTCTCCAGGGCGGTCATACGCGAACTCCAGCCTCACACGGCCGTGATTAGACTGGCAGCGACACCGGCACTGTCGGCCGTGCCTTTCGGCGCACTGT
This sequence comes from Arthrobacter sp. 001422645, assembly GCF_059816125.1. Lineage (NCBI taxonomy): Bacteria > Bacillati > Actinomycetota > Actinomycetes > Micrococcales > Micrococcaceae > Arthrobacter > Arthrobacter sp. 001422645. The sequence goes on from NZ_JCBANT010000004.1 coordinate 185,272, forward strand.
CGCCCTACCTCGGCGAGCTGCCCGCACACGATCTGGACTCGTTCTCCGCAGTCGTGAAGGCCGTGACCGACAGCATCAAAGCGCAACCAAGCAAGCCGCTGTTCGTCATCGACGACGCCCAATGCCTGGACCGCGGGACCACCCAGCTTGTTGCCCAGGCCGTCGCCACCGGTGCCGCCAACGTGCTGGTCACCTGCCGGCCGGGGCTGCTCATCCCCGCGGAGTTCCTGGCCCTCTGGGATGACGGGATTCTCGCGAAATTCGACCTGGAGCCGCTCACCCGGGCCGAAGTGCACCAGCTCTGCGAGCAGGTTCTCCGCGCCGATGTCTCGCCCTGGGCCACCGCGATCCTGGCGGATGCGTCCGCCGGGAATCCCTTTATGCTGCTGTCCCTGATCGAACACGCCCGGGACACCGGGGCCCTGGGACTGCGCCATGGCATCTGGTTCCTCCTCTCCCGACCCGTTTTGTCCGATATCCCGGTCGCGGACCTGATCGGCCACGAGCTGCGGTCGATGTCACCCGAGGAAAGGACAACCGCTGCCATAGTGGCCCTGGCGGGACCGCTTCCGCTCGGCCAGCTGTTGGGATTTGGCGGGCCGAAAGCCGTCGACGCCCTGGAGATGGCCGGTATCATCAGCGTCTCACGAGGTGCCGACCGGACCGTCCGTGCCGCGAGTCCGCTGATCGGCGAGATCATTCGCCGTTGGGTTCCAGCCGGCAGGAGCGCCGGATTGCGTGCCAGTTTTGTGTCCCTGCCGCCGGTGACATCTGTGCCCCCGGACGCCCTGCTGAACCGGGTCCGGTGGGCACTGGACTGCGGAGCTGACGTTCCGGCCGAGCAGCTCCTCACGGCGGCCTGCGCTGCCAACGTCGCGCTCGATGCGCAGACCGCGCTCAGGACCGCGGAGGCCATTTCCGATGACGCGATGGTTCCCGAGGCCCGGCTGCAGATGGCCTATGCGCGGTATTTGCTGGGCGAAGGCGCAGAGTCCGCTAAATTGCTGCAGCTCGCGGAACCGATTCCAAACGAGACGTCCCGCTATCTGGCGGCGCTGTTGTCCTCCCGCCTGCGGGGACGCCCGAAGGCGCCGCTGACCGGAGAGACATCCGCGGGTTTGGGGGGTCCCGCCGGAACGCCCGACGCCGGTCCACTGCGCAGCGGCCGGGGCACCTTTCACAGTGATGCCGCCGTGGGGCCATCGTGGCTGGACCTTGCTCCCGTTGCCGGGGCGGCCGGGATCCAGGGGGACCGTGAGGGCAGGCTGAGCCAACTGGTCGCGGCCGCCGGGGAGCGGCCCGAGATCAAACTCGCGGCGGAGTCGCTGCTCGCCGAACTGCTCTGCGCCAAGGGCAGGATAGCGGAGGGCCTTGGGCTCGCCCGGGAGGCATGGCAGGAGGCGCAAAGCGCCGGCATGGCACTGCCGCTTGTCTATGAAGACCTCCTGGTGCGCTACGGCCTGACGTTGAACTGGGCCGGAGAATGGCAGGCGCTCGCTGCAGCCCTCGATGAGTACGAAGCCCACTACCCTTCGAGGCTGCTGCTCAGCGGCGGCATCCTGCACCTGATGAGGGGCCTCGCCCGTGTCCGTCAGGGGCGCATGCCCGAAGGTGCCGCCGAACTTGTTCTTGGTGTCGAGGAACTCACGATTGCCGATCCCTGGGAATTGCTGCCCCTTGCCCATGCCGTGGCCGCCTATGCCGCTGCCGCCGTCGGCCACACCCAGGAGGCAGAGGAGCATGCGTCCGCGTTCCGGCTGTCACGGTACCGCGGGCCGGGGTCGGTTCCGCTGCTCGCCGAGGCGTACTCAACCGCGGCCGGGGGAGCACCCGGCGGGGCCGGGGCGGCCGGCAAGAGGCTCGAGGGCCTTGCTGCGGAGGCCAGGCGGCAGGGGTTGCAGGGCACTGAAACCGACATCAGACGGCTTGCCGTGCGCCGGGGAGACGCGGGGGCCGCCGACGGTCTGGCCGTCAGCAGCTCCGCGGTGGAGGGGCGGGAAGCGGGAATGCTGCACGACTATGCACTCGCCGTGCTGAACTCCGACGACGCCGAGCTCGTCCGGATCAGCGACAAGGCGCTGCGTGGCGGCTTTGTGCTCCTGGCCCTCGAAGCCGCGCAGCAGGCCGAGCGGTGCCTGGCGGAATCCACCGACAAGCGGAGACTGCTCGCAGTCCAGCGCAAGATCCATAACCGGATGACCGCCGCCGGGATGGCTGCCCACATTGACCTCGTTCGTCCGGAGCAAGACGCGGAACTTACCGCCAGGGAATCCGAAATCCTTGACCTGGTGTCCGGCGGAGCCACGAATGCCGAGATCGCCAGCAGGCTCTGCGTGTCCCAGCGGACCGTGGAAGGGCACCTCTACCGTCTCTTCGCGAAGCTGGGCGTCAGCCGGCGCATCGACCTGATGGACACGGGCGGCGATCCGCTCCCGCCCTGATGCCGGCCGCAGATTCCGCGGTCCCGTTCCGTGGGATGATGGATAGTAGTCCATCTAACCCCGATCCGAGGAGGCCAGCGTGGTTTTTGTGCCCACGTCAGAGTCCCAGGCCGTGCTCACGCCTGCACTGACCGACGACGAGGTGCTGCGGATCCGCAACGACTTCCCCGTCCTCTCCCGGTCCGTCGGCGGCCACCCGTTGATCTATCTTGACTCCGGTGCGACGTCGCAGAACCCCCTCAGCGTCATTGAAGCTGAGCAGGAGTTCTATGAGCAGCGCAACGCCGCCGTGCACCGCGGTGCGCACCTGCTGGCTGTGGAGGCCACGGAGTCCTTCGAAGATGCGCGCGAAACTCTCGCTGCCTTCCTGGGCGCGGGAGCCGACGAGATCATCTGGACCTCCAACGCCACCGAGGGCCTGAACCTGCTCAGCTACGCGTTTCTGAACTCGTCCCTGCCGGGCGCCGGTGCTCCGGCCGCACGGTTCGCCCTGGGCGCCGGCGACGAGATTGTGGTCACCGAGATGGAGCACCACGCAAACCTCATCCCGTGGCAGCAGTTGGCGGAGCGGACCGGCGCGAGCCTTCGGTTCATCCCGGTCGACGACGCGGGCGTGCTGGACCTCGAAGCTGCCGGCGGCATCATCAGCCCGGCAACGCGGGTCCTCGCCTTCAGCCACGCCTCCAATGTGCTGGGCACGATCAACCCGGTCAAGAAGCTTGTGGCGATGGCCCGCCAGGTGGGTGCCCTTACGGTGCTGGATGCCTGCCAGTCCGCGCCCCACCTGCCGTTGGACGTGAAGGACCTCGGCGTTGACTTCGCGGTCCTTTCGGGACACAAAATGCTGGGGCCCACCGGCATCGGCGTGTTGTACGGCCGGTCCGAATTGCTGAACGCGCTGCCGCCTTTCCTGACCGGCGGATCGATGATCACCACGGTGACGATGGAGCGCGCCGCGTTCCTGCCTGCCCCGCAGCGGTTCGAGGCCGGCACGCAGAAAGTCTCCCAGGCCATCGCCCTCGCGGCCGCGGCGAACTACCTTACCGAGACGGGGATGGACCGTGTCCACGCCTGGGAATCCCTGCTGGGGCAACGCCTCGTCGAAGGCCTGGCAACCATTCCCGGCGTGCGCGTCCTCGGCCCGGCGCCCGGACAGGAGCGGATCGGCTTGGCGTCCTTCGACGTCGCCGGTGTGCACGCGCACGACGTCGGACAGTTTTTGGACAGCAAGGGAATCGCGGTCCGGGTTGGCCACCACTGCGCGCAGCCGCTGCACCGCCGCCTGGGTCTGACAGCCAGCACCCGCGCCAGCACGTACCTGTACAACACGACGTCCGATGTGGATGCGTTCCTCGCGGCTGTCGCCGGGGTCCGTGCCTACTTTGGAGCCTAAGGACTGCCGCGCATGAGCCTTGAACAGCTGTACCAGCAGATCATTCTGGAACACGCCAAACTGCGTACCGGCAGCGGACTGGCGGAGACGCCGGTTCCGGCCGGGATGCCGTCCGGCCAGTCCCACCAGCTCAATCCTGTCTGCGGGGATGAGATCACGGTCCGCGTGGCGGTGTCGGAGGGAAAGGTCGCCCAGTTGCGGTGGGACGGGGCCGGTTGTTCGATTTCCATGGCGTCGGCCTCCGTGCTGGCCGACCTTGCCGAGGGGATGGAGGTGGGCAGCTTCACGGAGGTCATTGACCATTTCCGCGAAGTCCTTCGGTCCCGCGGGAAACTGGCCGCAGATCCTGAAATCCTCGGTGACGCGTCAGCCTTTGAAGGTGTTTCGAAATACGCCGCCCGGGTGAAGTGCGCCATGATTTCCTGGGTGGCGGCCGAGGACGCCCTCGCCCAGGCGCTGGCCCCCAGCACACCGGCACCCTAGCCAAACACACAACAGCCCGGCGCCCTGTTCGGGCGCCGGGCTGTTGTGCTGAAGGCCTGCGGCCCGGGTGGTGCCCGGCTAGCCGATGAGGCCGGCAATCCCGATGGCCGCCGTCGCCGCCCCCAGCAGCAGGGAAATGCTGACGAGAACGACGTGGACGGTGAGGAAACGGGTGGCTTTGCCGTTCGCGTCGCGGGATCTGGGGTCCTTCATCACCCGGCGCAGGAACTGCGGCCAGACCGCGAGGGACCACACGCCGGCCACGATCAGGACGACGGACAGGACTGCCGGCAGCTCCATGCGCTAGTGGCTTTCGAGCCAGGCCTGGGCCTGCGTGGACTGGATGTTCAGGGCCTTGCCCACCATCGGTTCGGCCGCTTCGGCGATCTTGCCGCCCAGGAACGGAACCGAGGACGTCACGGTGCCCTCAAGCTCGATCCGTGTGCTGCCGCCGTCGGAGACCAGACGCTGGACGGCGGTGACGTCCAGCGGGGCGCCGGAGACCTTCAGGGTGATGTTGCTGAGCCGGGAGCCATCGGCGGCGGGGGCGTCCCAGGCCTCGAGCTGCGTCACCTTGAGGCTTTCGCCGACGAACTTCCGGGCGAGGTCCGGCATGCGGGTGGTCGGGATGGTACGCACCGTGGTCGTGTTGAAAGCGCCGGCCGTATCGCCGTCGACGGCAAAGGATTCGAGAGTGCCGCCGACGAGCTCGCTCGTGTGGCGCAGGAAGTCTTCGTTCACGAAAACAGCGGTGACGCGGTCGACGCTGTGCGGAAGGTTGGTGGATGCACTCAAAGCCATAGGGGGTCCTCCGTGGAGTGGAACTGGTCGATTCGGGCTCCAAACATCCTACGCGGTGTGTCCGGCAGGCTCCGATTCGAGATCCCGGAGATCCTTCGCCGCGGCCGTGATGTTGCGCGACATGGCAGGGAAGATCAGGCTGTGGAACGGCAGGACGGCCAGCCAGTACAACCGCCCGCCGAGACCCTTTGGGAAGAAGATGGCCCGCTGCCGGTACCGGCTGCCGGTTCCCTCCGGCTCCACCGAGAGCTCCAGCCAGGCCCGGCCCGGCGCCCGCATTTCGGCCCGCAGCCGGAGCAGCCGGCCGCGGTCGATCCGTTCGGCCCGCCACCAGTCCACCACCTCTCCTTCGGCCAGCTGATGCGGGTGCCGCCGTCCCCGAAGCAGGCCGGCCCCGCCGGTGAGTTTGTCCAGCCAGCCGCGGACGCGCCACGCCAGCGGCAGCGAATACCAGCCGTTGCTGCCGCCAATCCCTTCGATGATGGTCCAGACGTACTTCGGGTCCACCGGACTGGAGTAGGTGCGCTCGTCGAGGTACACGCGGTGACCGGCCCAATCCGGGTCGCTGGGCAGGGGATCGGCGTCCGCCCCCGCGCTGGCCCAGGTTGTCTCCACCTGGCCGTCGCGCTCCTTGCCCAGGGCAAGGGCCACAGCGCGGCGGTAGGGCGTCAGCCCGCCGTCGGGCAGCGGGATGTACGCATCGATATCGTGTTCCCGGGAGACGGCGTCGTGCTGGAGGGACTCCACGAGCGGGAGGGACATCGACAGCGGAATCGGGGTAACCAGCGCAACCCACAGTCCGGCGAGTTTCGGAGCGGGTACCGGTAACGCGAGGACCCAGCGCCGGGGAAGCCCGGCCTCGGCGGCGTATTCCTGCATCATCCCGGCGTAACTGAGGACCTGGCGGGATCCGATGTCAAAAGTGCGGTTAATCGGGCCTTCGAGCGCTGCTGCGCCGACGAGGTAGTGCAACACATCGCGGACGGCGATCGCTTCGATCTTATTGCGCACCCAGCTGGGGGCGGGCATCACCGGGAGCGTCTCGGACAAGTGCCGGATCATCTCGAACGACGCCGAGCCGGAACCGATCACGACGCCGGCCTGGAAAACGATGGCGTCCACCGGACTGTCCAGGAAGACCTTGCCCACGGCTTCGCGGGACCTCATGTGGGTGGAGAGTTTGGCACTGGCGGGGTGCAGGCCGCCCAGGTAAACGATCCTGCCCACGCCGGCGTCGGCTGCGGCCCGCGCCGCGGTCCCGGCCATTTCCTTTTCCGTGGCTTCGAATCCCGCCCCGGCAGCCATGGAATGGACCAGATAGTAGAGAACGTCGACGCCGTCCAGGGCCTCGCGCAAGGCATCGCCGTCGTCGAGGCTGCTTTGGACCACTTCGACGTCCGCCAGCCAGGGCACCCCGGCGATCTTCGCCGGCGTCCGGACCAGGACCTTGACCGTGTGCCCGGCGTCCAGCAGCCGGGGTACCAGCCGCCCGCCGATGTAGCCGGTCGCACCGGTGACCAGCACCGTGCGTGGATTGTCGCTCATGGAGTCTCCTCGGAGGTGGTACAGCGTGGACAGCAAGCTTAGCAATCACGGCACCGGACCGTTCGGCTAAGCCTCGCCCGCTCCTGTGGCTGCTTCGCAGCCAGATCCCATCAGTCACAGGGAGCATTACGTCTTTCTCTACCACCCTCCGCCTCCGTCGGCCCACACGTCCCAAGAATTTCCAAAGGCACCACGACGAGGCTGTGGCCATCCAGTGCACCGAGCGACCACATTCAGGGGGGAGCCGGCATGACTAAATGGAGGAAGATCATGGCGAAACATCGCAAGACCCGAGGGGGGGTCGGCAATCCCCCGAATAGAGGGAAGGCACCGGGTGTCACGCGCAAGTTCGCGGCCGGTGCCCTCGCTCTCCTGCTAAGCGCGGGGGTTGTGCCGACTGTTCTGGCGCCGGCGGTATCCGCAGCGCCGACCGGTCAAGGATTCACGCTCAATGCCGGTGACATGCGGTTCATTTTGAAACAGATCAAGATCGCCGAGAACCATGCCACCAAGGAGGACGCCCAGGGCAACGATGTCCCGGGCGCGCCGCTGATGGGCTTGGGGCCCAACCAGATTGCCAACCCGCTGCTGCCCTACGGCCTCCGCACCGTAGACGGCACGGAGAACAACCTGGTGGAGGGCCAGAACGATTTCGGTTCCGCAAGCCGGGTCTTCCCGCGCCTCGCGGATCCTGAGTGGCGCACGCCGGCCGCCGGCCAGAACTACAAATCAGTGAATTCCAACGTTACGGACGGCACCCCGCGTTTCGTCAGCAACGTGATCGTGGACCAGACAGTCACCAACCCGGCCGCCGTTGCCGCTTCCGGCAAGGCGCACCGCACGGTCAATGACAGCCCGACGGCGGTGCCCTGCGATGGCGCAGGCTTGCCGGCGGGCTGCGTGGCCGAGGGTGAGACTCTTGACATCCCGAACGTCACCACCGACTTCGGGCTCTCACCGCCCTACAACGGCATGTTCGCCTTGTTCGGGCAGTTCTTCGATCACGGCGTGGACTTCACGAAGAAGACCAAGAACTACGTCATGATGCCGCTGGCCGAGGACGACCCGCTCTACGTTCCGGGCGGGCGCACGAACTTCATGCTGCTGAACCGGGCCGAGAACCAGGCCGGTGCCGACGGGATCCTGGGCAACGCTGACGACGTCCAGGACGCCACGAACACCGATTCGCCGTGGGTGGACCAGAGCCAGACCTACGCGTCCCACCCCTCGCACCAGGTGTTCCTGCGTGAATACGTCCTGGCCGGCAACAAGCCGGTTGCCACCGGCGAACTGATCGAGGGCGAACCGGGCGGCATGGCCACCTGGGCGCACGTCGAGAAGCAGGCCCGGGAGCTCCTGGGCCTGGACCTGTCGGACTATGACGTGGCTGACATCCCCAAGATCGCAACGGACCAGTACGGCCGCTTCCTGCGCGGGCCCAACGGCCTCCCGCAGTACGAGACCGCCACGGGCCGGGTTGAGGGCAACCTGACCACCCCGGTGGCCCCGCCGGCCAACGTCAAGCGCATCGGCATCGCCTTCCTGGACGACATCGCGCACAACGCGGCGCCGTTCAACTCCCAGACCGGTGCTCCGCTGACAGCCGATGGCGATAGTGACCTCAACCCGGTCGCCCAGCCGTTGGCTACTCCGGGAACCTATGACAACGAGCAGCTGGCGGCACATTTCATCGCCGGCGACGGACGCGTCAACGAGAACATCGGCCTGACGGCGATCCACCAGGTGTTCCACTCGGAGCACAACCGGCTGGTCGGCTACATGCAGAACCTGGTCACGACGCAGAACATCGACCTGAACGAGTGGAAGCTCGCCAACGGGGCGTGGAACGGTGAACGCCTGTTCCAGGCCGCGCGCTATGTCACGGAGATGGAATACCAGCACATCGTCTTCGAGGACTTTGCGCGCAAGATCCAGCCGGGTATCAACGGCTTCAACGTGTTCACCCAGTCGGACACCGGCATCGACCCTGCGATCAAGGCCGAGTTCGCCCACGCCACCTACCGGTTCGGGCACTCGATGCTGACCGAGACGATTGACCGGAAGACCAACAACGGCACCGACATCGGCATGCCGCTGCTGGACGCCTTCCTCAATCCGACGGCCTACTACGCCAGCACCGGGGGCACCCTGAACCCGAAGCAGGCTGCGGGGGCCATCGCCATGGGCATGACGGACCAGGTGGGTGCGGAACTCGACGAGTTCGTGACCGACACCCTGCGGAACAACGTCCTGGGCCTGCCCCTGGACCTTGCCTCGCTGAACCTGGCCCGCGGCCGTGATACCGGCATCCCGTCCCTGAACAACTTCCGCTCCCAGCTGTACAAGAGCACCGGCGAGTCCTCGCTGAAGCCGTACACCAGCTGGGTGGATTTCGGCCAGAACCTGAAGCACCCGGATTCCGTGGTCAACTTCATGGCCGCCTACGGCACCCACCCGACCATCACGGCCGCAACGTCGGTCACCGGCAAGCGGGAGGCTGCCCAGCGGTTGTTCGATATGAACACGGGGGACGCCGCGACACCGGCTGACTCCTTCGAGTTCGTCAACAGCACCGGCGCCTGGGAAACACAGCCCACCGGCCTGAATAACGTCGACCTCTGGGTGGGCGGGCTCGCCGAATACCAGAACCTCTTCGGCGGACTGCTGGGCTCGACGTTCAACTACATCTTTGAACGCCAGATGACGGACCTCCAGGACGGGGACCGGTTGTACTACCTTTCCCGCACCTCGGGCCTGAACCTGCGGACCCAGCTGGAAGGCAACTCCCTGTCCGAGCTCATCATGCGCAACACCGATGCATCGGCCCTCAAGGCTGACGTGTTCGGCGTCGCGGACTGCGAGTTCGAGATGGCCAACATCACCGCAACCACCGGCAACTCGGTGGCCGATGATCCGGCCTCGTCCTGCGACGAAGCGGCGCTCCTCATGCGGATGGCGGACGGTACCATCCGTTACCGCGTCAGCAACACGGTTGACCGTGCCGGGCTGAATGCCCAGGCCACCTACAACGGACGGGACGACGCCGCCCCCCAGGATCCCGCACTGGCGGGGGACAGGATCTGGGGTGGCATCGACAACGACACCATCTGGGGCAACGGCGGCAACGACATCATCGAAGGCAGCGACGGCGCCGACGTCGTGCTCGGCGGCGAAGGCAACGACCGGGTCACTGATTCCCACGGCGATGACGTCCTCAAGGGCGGACCCGGCAACGACGCGATCGACGCCGGACCCGGCCTGGACATCGTCATGTCCGGTGAGGGCGACGACTTCTCCAACGGCGGCCTCAACAGCAACGAAACGTTCGCTGGTGAAGGCAACGACCTGGTCCTCTCCGGCGACGGACCGGACGCAGTGTTCGGCGGCGGCGGCGATGACTGGCAGGAAGGCGGAAACTCCAACGACCTGCTGCAGGGTGACAGCGGCGCACCGTTCTTCGACGACATCAACGCTCCGGGCCACGACGTCCTGATCGGTGATTCCGGTGAGGACGACTACGACGCCGAAGGCGGCGACGACATTATGGTCGCCGGCCCCGGCATCGAACGCAACCACGGTGTCTTCGGCTTCGACTGGGTCACCCACGCCCGCTCGATCGAAGCGGCCGATTCGGACATGCGCCAGATCATCGTCGACGGGCCGAACGCCCTCAAGGACCGCTTCCTCCTGGTCGAGGCCCTCTCGGGCTGGGACAAGAACGACGTGCTCCGCGGCGACGACGAGGTGCCGTCCGTGCCCAACACCGAGGTCAACGTCGATGGGCTGACCAACACGCTGGACGCGGCGGGCATTGCGCGGATCAACGGACTGGCGGGCCTGCTGCCTGCGGGTGCCACCACCTTCGGCGCTGGCAACATCATCATCGGCGGCTCCGGCAGCGACGAGATCTGGGGCAACGGCGCCGATGACATCATCGACGGCGACAAGTGGCTCAACGTCCGGCTCAGTGTTGTCAACGCCGCGGGCGAACAGGTCAGGACCGTCACGACCCTGACCGGGCTCCAGGCCGACATCATGGCGGGCAGGATCGATCCCGGCAATGTCAAGATCGTCCGGGAGATCCTCTCCACCCCGGGCGCATCCGATGTCGACACGGCCGTGTTCTCCGGGGCGATGGCTGAGTACGACATCAACACCGTCGACGGCGTCACCACCGTGGAGCATGTAGGCGGCAGGGCGGAGGATGGCACTGACCGGATCACCAACGTTGAGAAGCTGCGGTTCTCCGACCAGACCATCGATGTTGTCCCGGCCGCTGTCCAGGCGCCCGCTGCCCCTGCTGCCCCCACGGCAGTTGGCGGCAACACCACGGCGACGGTGCGCTTCGCGGCACCTGCCGGTGCCGAGTCGATCAACATCGTGGTCCGCACAGGCACCACCGATGTCCGGACCGTCGAAGGCATTGCCGCCACGGAAACGAGCCTGGTGGTGGTGGGCCTGAACAACGGCACCGCCTACAACTTCCAGGTTGAGGCAGTCAATGCAGGCGGCACCAGCGCAAGGTCCGCGGCATCGAATGTGGTGACACCCGCTGCGGCGGTCACGGGTCCGGCTGCGATAGCGACACCTTTGATCGCGGCCCGGGCGGCCATCACGCCGAAGCTGGGGGCAGCCACCGGACCGGTGGTCTGTGGCATCAAGGACGGCGGGTGCTACCAGAAGTTCCAGGGCGGCGACATCCACTGGTCGCCGGCCACGGGAGCGCAGGCAACGTACGGGGCGATCAAGACCCGTTGGGCAAGCCTCAGCTACGAGAACGGCAAGCTGGGCTACCCGACAGGTGGCGAGGTCTGCGGCCTGAAGAACAACGGGTGCTACCAGAAGTTCCAGGGCGGCGACATCCACTGGACGTCCGCCACGGGAGCGCAGGCAACTTGGGGTGCGATTCGGACCCTGTGGGGAAGCCTCGGCTATGAGAAGGGCCGGCTGGGATACCCCGTCACGGGCGAGAACTGCGGCCTGGCCGGCGGGGGGTGCACCCAGCGCTTCCAGGGCGGCAACATCAACTACACCCCGGCCAGGGGCGCGTACCTCGGCTAGCAGCACTCGACTCCAAGGAGGATAAAAGACGGGCCCCGGAGCTTCCGGGGCCTGTCTTTGTGCGGGCGGGTCCTTGTGCGCTGTCCTAGTGCTGCCGCGTCTTGGTGCAGCGGGTCGAGCCGGCGTCGGGTCCGCACCCCGGCGCGTGCCGCCGGGGTTACGGGGCGGTAGGCTGGGAGCACCCGGGATTCTCGCGAATTTCGGCTATTCGTGTTGCCTGCAACCCCGTGATCCCTCCAGGAGCTTCCGCCATGAGCCTCAACGGCCCCTCACTCACCGGTCTGCGCCGTGTCCTCGCCGAAGACCGGAATTTCGCCCGCGTCCGGGCCGAAGCCGCCCGCGGGTTCGCCGCGCGCAGCGAGGATTATCAGATCAGCGCCCCCGCCGGCCTGCGCTCGGCCCTGCTCGCGGAAATGGCGGACGGGCTGGAAAACACAGCAGGGGACACCCCGGTGGACGGCGGCAGCCGCCGTGCACCCGTCGTCCTGGCCGTCACCGCCACCGGCCGCGAAGCCGAGGACCTCACCGAAGCGCTGCGCGCGTTCCTCCCCCCCGACGCCGTCGCCGAGTTCCCCAGCTGGGAAACACTCCCGCACGAACGACTCTCACCGCGCTCGGACACGGTAGGCCGGCGCCTGTCCGTCCTGCGCCGGCTCGCGCACCCCGAAACATCCGCCAGCGCCCTGCGCGTCGTCGTCGCCCCGGTCCGGGCCGTCGTCCAGCCGATCGTCGCAGGACTGGGCGAACTGGTTCCGGTCACCCTGAAGGTGGGCCAGGACGTCCCGTTCAGCGATGTGGTCCGCAGCCTCGCGGACGCAGCCTACGCCCGCGTGGACATGGTGACCCGGCGCGGCGAATTCGCCGTCCGCGGCGGGATGCTGGATGTTTTCCCGCCCACCGAGGACCACCCCATCCGGGTGGAGTTCTTTGGTGACGAGGTGGACCAGATGCGCTGGTTCGCCGTCGCCGACCAGCGCTCGCTGACAGCGCCCGGGGTGCACCACCCCACCGAACTGCACGCCCCGCCTTGCCGCGAAATCCTCATCACCCCCTCCGTGATGTCGCGTGCCGCGACGCTGAAGTCCCAGCTGCCGGCCGCCGCGGACATGCTGGAGAAGATCGCCGGCGGCATCGCCGTGGAAGGCATGGAATCGCTGGCCCCGGTGCTGGTGGACGCCATGGTGCCGTTCCTGGACCAGTTCCCGGCCGGTTCCATGGCGGTGGTGATCGAACCGGAGAAGGTCCGGACCCGTGCCCATGACCTCGCCGCCACGAACGAGGAGTTCCTCGAGGCGGCGTGGTCAACGGCGTCCGACGGCGGCACAGCACCCCTTGACCTGAGTTCCCAAGCGTCGGCGGCCCTGCACTCCGCCAGCTTCCGCTCGCTCACCGAAACCCGCTCGGCAGCGCTTGCGCACGAGGTGTCCTGGTGGTCCATCACCTCGCTGGCCACCGATGAAGAGCTGCTTCCCGACGTCGACGTCCTGAACCTGCACGCCCGCGAACCCCGCGGCTACCAGGGCGACGTCGCCGAAATGATGGACTTCATCGGCTCCCACGTCCGCGAGCAGTGGCGGATCGTCGTCGTCACCGAAGGCCCCGGCCCCGCCCAGCGGCTCGCGGAACTCTTCCACGACAATGACATCCCGTGCGCCCGGGTAGACACCCTCGACGACGAGCCCACGCCCGGGCTGATCGAGGTGACCACCGCCGCCGTCGGCCGCGGGTTTGTCCTGGAGCCGCTCAAGCTGGCGCTGCTGACCGAGGCTGACCTGCTGGGCCGCACCTCCGCCGGTTCCACGAAGGACATGCGCCGGATGCCGTCGAAGCGCAGGAACGCCGTGGATCCGCTGCAGCTGGTGGCCGGGGACTCCGTGGTGCACGAACAGCACGGCATTGGACGGTTTGTGGAGCTGATCCAGCGCAAAGTTGCTGGTGGCGGGGATGGTGTGCGCGAATACCTGGTCCTGGAATACGCGCCGTCCAAACGCGGCGCCCCGGGCGACCGGCTCTTTGTGCCCACCGACCAGCTGGACCAGGTCACCCGCTACGTCGGCGGGGACACCCCGGCGCTGAGCAAGATGGGCGGCGCGGACTGGGCCAGTACCAAGTCCAAGGCGCGCAAGGCCGTCAAGGAAATCGCCGGCGAGCTCATCCGGCTGTACTCGGCCCGGATGGCCTCCCGCGGTTATGCCTTCGGCGCGGACACGCCGTGGCAGCGCGAGCTCGAGGAAGCGTTCCCGTACGTGGAAACCCCGGACCAGCTGACCACCATCAACGAGGTCAAGGCGGACATGGAGCGCGAGATCCCCATGGACCGGCTGATCTCCGGCGACGTCGGCTACGGAAAGACCGAGATCGCGGTCCGGGCGGCGTTCAAGGCGGTCCAGGACGGCAAGCAGGTCGCCGTGCTGGTGCCGACCACCCTGCTGGCCCAGCAGCACTATGAGACGTTCACGGAACGGTTCTCCGGGTTCCCGCTGGTGGTCAAGCCGCTGTCCCGCTTCCAAAGCGGCAAGGAAGCCAAGGAGACCGCCGAGGGAGTCAAGGCCGGATCCGTGGACGTGGTGATCGGCACACACCGGCTGCTGTCCAAGGACTTCGGGTTCAAAGACCTCGGCCTGGTGATCGTGGATGAGGAGCAGCGTTTCGGCGTCGAACACAAGGAGGCGCTCAAGAAGATGCGCACCAACGTGGACGTCCTGGCGATGAGTGCCACTCCGATTCCCCGGACCCTGGAGATGTCGCTGACCGGCATCCGCGAGACCTCCACCCTGGCCACCCCGCCGGAGGAACGGCACCCGGTGCTGACCTATGTCGGCCCGTACACGGACAAGCAGACGTCCGCCGCGATCCGCCGCGAACTCATGCGCGAGGGCCAGGTGTTCTTCGTGCACAACCGGGTCTCCACGATCGACCGCACCGCCGCGAAGATCCGCGAGCTCGTGCCGGAAGCCCGTGTGGAAGTGGCGCACGGGCAGATGTCCGAGAGCCGGCTGGAGCAGATCATCGTGGACTTCTGGGAAAAGCGCTTCGACGTCCTGGTCTGCACCACCATCATCGAGACCGGGCTGGACATCTCCAACGCCAACACCCTGATCGTGGACGGGGCGGACAAGTACGGACTCTCCCAGCTGCACCAGCTGCGCGGCCGCGTGGGCCGCGGCCGCGAACGCGCCTACGCCTACTTCCTGTATCCCTCGGAAAAGCCGTTGGGCGAGGTGGCGCTGGAACGGCTCAAGGCCGTGGCCACGCACAACGAGCTCGGCGCCGGCATGCAGCTGGCCATGAAGGACCTCGAGATCCGCGGTGCCGGCAACCTGCTGGGCGGCGAGCAGTCCGGCCACATCCAGGGCGTCGGCTTCGACCTCTACATCCGCCTGGTGGGCGAGGCCGTCGCGGAGTACCGGGGCGAGGCCGAGGAGAAGGCCGCGGAAATGAAGATCGAACTGCCGGTCAACGCGCACCTGCCGCACGACTACGTGCCGGGCGAACGGCTGCGCCTTGAGGCCTACCGCAAGCTCGCCTCGGCCATCACCTACGAGGCGATCGAGGAGGTGCTCGCTGAACTCGTGGACCGCTACGGCGAGCTGCCGTTGCCCGCGAAGAACCTGATCGACGTCGCCCGCTTCCGGGTGGGCGCCCGCGAAGCCGGGCTCAGCGACGTGGCGCTGCAGGGCAACTTCATCAAGTTCTCCCCGGCGCAGCTGCCGGAGTCCAAACTCATGCGGCTCACCCGGATGTACCCCGGCTCGCAGTCCAAGCCCGCCCTGGACGCGGTGCTCATCCCGAAGCCCAAGACCGCCCGGATCGGCGGCCGCGACCTGCAGGACGCCGAAATCCTCGAATGGGCCAACGGCGTCATCCGCAACATCTTCTCCGACGCAGCGGTACCCGTCTCGCCGACGGGGGGCTAACCGTTGATGGGAGGACACCACGCCGCGTCGGGAGCCGCGGCGTGGGTGGCTATCGCCTCGGCGGGGCCGTACGCGCTGGGCTGGTATCCGCTGGACGCGACCGGGATAGTGATCGGCGGGATGGCGACGGCGGGAACGGCCCTGGTCTGCGACTGGGACCACCGCTCCAGCACGGTGGCGCATTCGCTGCCGCCGCTGTCGAACGTGATCGCCGTCGGGATCGAAAACGTCTCCGGCGGGCACCGGCAGGGCACGCATTCCCTGCTGGGTGCGGCGTTCTTTGTGCTGCTGGCGGCGCTGGCCGGGCAGTTCCAGCTGCAGACGGACTGGGGGCTGCTGTCGGTGGGCGCCGGGCTGCTGTGCATGTTCATGATCAACATCGCCGCGAAGGCCCTCAAGCTGTTCCCCAAGTACGGCTGGATCAGCAACTGGGCTTTTGCCCTCACCATGGCCGGGCTGGTGACCTGGTTCGCGCCGCACCAGTGGACCTGGCTGCCGGTCTCGATGCTGACCGGGGTCCTGGTCCACATCGTCGGGGACATGATCACCACCGGTGGAGTGCCGCTGCTTTGGCCCATCGTGATCAAGCCGCCGAAGCTGTTGCGGAAACTGCCGCTGCTCAGGAACGTCTGGAGGGCCAACGGGGCGTTTTCCATCCCGCTGCTGGGGCGTGCCGGCTCGCGGCGGGAATGGTTCGTGCTGATCCCCGTCAGCGCCTACGCCATGATCGGCATGTTCGGCGCGGCGCTGGCGCTGGCCAAGGTGCACTGGCCGGCCGCCGTCGCCATGGGCACCGGCTTGATCAACGGCCTGTTCGGTCTGCTCGCCGCCGCGTAGCCCGCCGCAGTGCGGCCCACACTGCACTCGCTTAAATGACTGAAGCCCCGGAAGATCCGGGGCTTCAGTTATCTAAGGTTTCCGGTGCTTAGAATTCGCCCGCGGAGTCCGAGCGGCCGGTGATGGTCTGCGGAATCCAGAAGGCCAAGGCGAACAGGACCAGGCAGACGGCCATCGGCCACGGGTTGCCCAGCGTCAGGAAGCTCAGCGAGTACAGGGAAGCGCCGAAGAGGACCATCATGAGGACGAACAGCATGATGCTGGAGCCGAGGCTGTTCTCGTTCTGCGGCGTCGTGGCGGTGGTGGTCTTGCTGGACATTCGTTCCTCCTCGGCCCCGTGGGGCTCAAAACTGTGGCAGCTCCGGTTGTTATCGGATAGCAGTCAGTACGCGGACGAACCCTGTTCACCCTTGACAATCGCGATGCCGGAGCTGGCGCCAATACGTGTTGCACCTGCAGCAATCATAGCCTGTGCGTCGGCGAGCGAACGCACCCCGCCGGAGGCCTTGACGCCCAGGTGCGGGCCCACGGTGCGGCGCATCAGCGCGACGTCGTCGGCGGTGGCTCCGCCGCCGTTGAAACCGGTGGAGGTCTTGACGAAATCGGCGCCAGCCTCCACCGCGGCTTCGCAGGCCAGCACTTTCTGGGCGTCATCCAGCAGCGCCGTTTCGATGATGACCTTCAGGATGGCGCCGCCTTCGTGCACGGCGTCGGCGACGGCGGTGATGTCGTCCACCAGGGCGCCCTTGTCGTTGGCCCGGGCCGCGGCAATGTTGATCACCATGTCAACCTCCTCGGCCCCGTCCAGCACGGCGCCGCGGGCCTCAAAAGCCTTGACGTCACTCGGGGTGGCGCCCAGCGGGAAACCCACGACGGAGCAGGTCAGCACGCCTGAGCCCTTCAGGGCCTTCTTGACCGTCTTGACCCAGACCGGGTTCACGCACACCGACTTGAACCGGTACTCGGCGGCCTCGGCGCACACCTTGAGGACCTCGGCCTCGCTGGCCTCAGGCTTGAGCAGGGTGTGGTCGATGTAGGAGGCGATAGTGCTGGTGGTTGCGGAGGTGGTCTCTCCGGCAGTCGCGGCGGCTTCGTTGCTCATGGTGGTCCCTTCGTGGCTTCTCAGGTTGTCTATCTTGCCACAACGGGGCCTGCCGCAACGGGCACCCGCAGAGGGCAGCCGCCGGGGCTCAGGCGGCTTCCGCGAGGGGCTCCGCCAGGCCGGCCTGGAGCAGCTGGGAGGCGCAGACGGACGCTGCGGACGAGGCGGCCACCAGCAGTCCCAGGCGCACGCCGTCGAACACGGCGGCATCCCCGATGGCCCAGATCCCCGGGACGGACGTGCGGAAGTCGCGGCCGATCACGATCCCGCCCTGGCGGGCGGTTTTCAGCCCGGCGCTGACCGCGAGGGCGTCCCGGGCAATCGGCTCCTCGGCCAGCACCACAAGGTCTCCGGCCATGCTGGAGCCGTCCTCGAACACCACCCCCGCAGCCGCGAGAGTGGAGCCCGCGAGGGTGGGAACGACGGCGGCCGGCCGCTGGGTGGTGCGGATGGGGCGGACACCGCGGGCCCGCAGCACGGCCTCGGCCTGGCCGGCCGCCGTCCCGGTGCCCACCAGGATGCCCAGCGGGCGCCGGCCAAGGACCCGCGTGACATCTTTGACCGCCTCGCCCAGCAGGGCGGCGTCGTCGATGGTGGCGTAGTTCAGGCACCGGCCTTCCCCTGCCAGCGGCGCGCCGGCGGGTGAGGACCCCGTCGCGATGACCAGCTGGTCGTAGCTGAACTCCAGGCCGTCCGCCGTCGTGACGTAGCGGCTGTCCGGATCGATGTAGCTGGCCGGCTGGCCGAAGCGGACGGAGACCTGCGGGAGTGCGGCGATCTCCAGGAGCTCGTCGGGCGCGTCATCCCGGTTGCTGAGCACCGTGATGCCGCCTGCGAAAAGGGTCCGTGTGAGCTGGCGGACGAGGGCCTGCGCGGCCGGGCCGGCCCCGGCGATGACAATCCGGGGCCGGGCTGCGGAGTCGGCGGAGCCGGCTGAAACGGTGGAGGTGGCGGACATGGTGAGGCCCTTTCGCTGGTGGCCCGTGGTGTGGCCTGACTGCTTGATGGTCCCCAGCGTAGGCGGGTGATCTTTCCGGCGTGTTTCCCCCGTGTTGCAGGATTTTCGCGGTCCGTTCGCCAATGTTTACCGGCCAGTAATGGCGTGGGTCACACCCGGATCCGGTAGCCGCGCTTCACCACGGTTTCCACGAGCCGGCCATCCGGCAGGGCCGAACGCAGCCGGCTGACCGTCATGTCCAGGGCATGGACGGAACCGCGGAGTTCCAGCAGCTCGGACAGCGACTCACGGGACAGCACGGCGCCGCCCGCTCCAAGCAGCGCGCGCAGCAGCAGCAGCGGGGCGGGAGCCAGTTCCACGGCGTCGCCGTCGATCCGCAGTGAACGGCCACGGAGTTCCACGCGGCCCGAGGCGGTATCCAGGCGGCGGACATGGTTCAGGGCCAGGTGCTCCACGACCAGCCGGATCAGGGCGCCCATCCGGAACCGGTCCGGGACCAGCGGCTGCAGGCCGGCGTCGATGAGCGGCTGCGCCGTGATGGGGCCGACGACGGCGGTGGCGACGTTGGTCTTCAGGCTGTCCACGAGCTGTTTGTACAGTCCCATCTCGTGCGCGGTGCTCCACATGGCGTCCACCGCGGGGGCGCTGGTGAAGGTCAGCACGTCCAGGTTCCCGCTGCAGGCGGCCTCGATCAGCCGCGGCAGCCGGTCCGCGCCGTCGGGCTTGACCCAGCGGTACGGCGTCACGGTCAGGACCGTTGCCCCGGACATCCGGAGGCGTTCGAGCTGCCGGACGTCTGTGTAGCCGTGCAGCTGCACGGCGACGGTCTTGCCGCGCACGCCCTCGGCGAGGAGCATGTCCACGAGCGTGGCGGTGGTTTCGTCGCTGCTGATCCCGACGTCGGCCAGTCCGGCCGCGCGGACGGCACCGCGGGCTTTGGGCCCGCGGACGAACATCCGGGTGGCGCCGAGGGTTTCGAGCAGCTGCTCGCCGATCCCGAAGGTGTCTGCGGCCTCGCACCAGCGCCGCATCCCGTAGGCGGTGGTGGCGATGCAAAGCTCCGGGCGTGCAGCGATGATGGCGCGCGTGTCCTCGATCAGGCTCAGGTCCTCCTGGACCGGGGCGATCTTCAGCGCCGGGGCGTGCAGCACCTCGGCGCCGCGCCGTTCCAAGGCCTCGATCAGGTCCTGCGACCTGCGGTGCGAGGTCACTCCGATCCGGAAGCCCTCCAGCGGCAGCTCCGCGGCCTCCGGTGTGGGCTCGGCTGCCGTTTCGCGTGCTGTTTCGGTACCGGGTAGCGCCGGTGTGATGGCGTTGAGCGCGCTCACGGCCCTCACGCCCCCATCAGGGAAGCAGCCAGGCGGTCAAGTTCGGCTTCCGCCTCCGCGCAGCCCCGGTTGGCCTCGGCCACCCGGACGACGTCGCCGATCACCAGCACGGCCGGGTTGGAGCAGTCCGCGGCCGCCGTCGTGATGGTGCCCAGCTCGGCGATGGTGGTCCGCTGGCCGGGGCGGTAGCCGCGCTCGACGACGGCCATCGGCATGTCCTCACGCATCCCGGCCCGGCGCAGGCCGGCGGCGAGCTGGCGCAGGGTGCCGATGCCCATCAGCACCACGATCGTCCCGCCCAGCCCCGCGAGGTGGGTGTGTTCCTTCTCGGTCAGCGGGGCGTGGCCGGAGACCACGGTGAACATGTGGCTGACCTCGCGGTGCGTGACCGGGATCCCGGCCGCGGCCGGGACGGAGATGGCGCTGGTGACACCGGAGATCACCCGGACGGGAACTCCGGCCTTCACGCAGGCAGCCACTTCCTCGCCGCCGCGGCCGAACACGTACGGGTCGCCGCCCTTGAGCCGGACCACGTTCTTGCCGGCCAGGGCGGCTTCCACCATGAGGTCCTCGATGCCGGACTGGCTGACCGGGTGGTGGCCGGGGCGCTTGCCCACATCCACCAGCTCGGCCGTGCTCAGCGCGGGCAGTTCCTGATACGGCGCCAGCCGGTCGTAGAAGACGACGTCGGCGTCCCGCAGCGCTTTGACGGCCGCGACGGTCAGCAGCTCGGAGGTGCCCGGCCCGCCGCCGACCAGGGTGACATGGCCGGCGGGCCCGGCGGCGGGTTCTACGGCGACCGGGAGGCCGGTTTCACGGCAGCGCTCCAGCAGGGCGTCCCAACCGGGCTGGCCGTCGTCGACGGCGGCGACCAGGAAGGGGCGCTCCGGCAGCGGGCCGTCGTGCCTGGCACCGCCCGGGCTGCTCAGCCGGGAGACCACGGCGCCGGCGGCCCGGTAGCGGCGGACCGCCTGGCGTGAGGCGGCGTCCGAGCCGGTGACGAGGACTTCGCGTCCGGTGAGATCGATGCTGAGCTGCATGGCTATACCTCGTTCTTGTCGAGCAGTTCCGGGGTGGCGGCACGGACCGGAATCGAAGAGCCGATTAGCACGGGTTGCTGGAGGGCCAGCGCCTTTTCTTCGGCCGTGGCCGGTCGCATCTGGCCGCGTTCGTCGGAGACGAACGTGATGGAATCGTCCTTCTGGTCCGGGGCGTTCACGAAGGAGCGGAAGCGGCGCAGGCGCTCGGGATCCTTGAGGGTATCGGCCCATTCGTCGACGTAGGTGTCCACATGCTTGGCCATGGCCGCCTCGAGGTCCGCGGCGATGCCCAGGGTGTCGTGCACCACCACGTCCTCGACGTGTTTGATGCCGCCGTCGAGCTCCTCCTGCCAGCGTGCGGTGCGCTGCAGGCGGTCGGCGGTGCGGATGTAGTACATGAAGTAGCGGTCGATGTACCTGATCAGGGTTTCATCGTCGAGGTCCTTGGCCAGCAGCTGGGCGTGGGCCGGGGTGGCGCCGCCGTTGCCGCCGACGTAGAGGTTCCAGCCGTCCGCGGTGGCGATGACGCCCACATCCTTGCCCCGGGCCTCCGCGCATTCGCGGGCGCAGCCGGAGACGCCCATCTTCAGTTTGTGCGGGCTGCGGAGGCCGCGGTAGCGCAGTTCAAGCTGGATGGCCATGGCCACCGAGTCCTGGACTCCGAAGCGGCACCACGTGGAGCCGACGCAGGACTTCACGGTGCGCAGGCTCTTGCCGTAGGCCTGGCCGGATTCGAAGCCGGCCTCCACCAGCAGCTTCCAGATTTCCGGCAGCTGCTCCAGCCGGGCGCCGAACATGTCGATCCGCTGGCCGCCGGTGATTTTGGTGTAGAGGCCGTACTGCTCGGCGACGGCGGCGATCACTCCGAGCTTCTTCGGCGTGATCTCGCCGCCGGCGATGCGCGGCACCACCGAGTAGGTGCCGTCCTTCTGCATGTTGGCCAAGGCACGGTCGTTGGTGTCCTGCAGGGTGCCGCGGCCCGCGTCCAGGACGTAGGCGCTGTTCTGGCTGGCCAGAATGTTCGCGATGGTCGGCTTGCAGATGTCGCAGCCGGACCCGGTACCGTACTTGGCCATGATCTCCTCGAAGGAGGTCAGCTCCAGGACCCGGATGGCGTCGAAGAGTTCCTGGCGGGACAGTTCGATGTGCTCGCAGAGGGCCTTGGAGACTTCGACGCCGGACTTGGTCAGTTCGCCTTCCAGCAGCTTCTTGAGCATAGGCACGCAGGAACCGCAGCTGGTTCCGGCGCGTGTGCAGCCTTTGAGTTCGCCGAGCTCCCGGACCGGTGCGTTGCCCTCGCAGGCGCCGCAGCCGTTGACGGCGTCGCGGATGCTGCCGGCGGCCACGTTGTTGCAGGAGCAGAGGATGGCGTCGTCCGGGAGTTCGGTCTCCGGGGCGTCGCCGCCTCCGGCCGCGGCGAGGTACGCGCCGGGTTCGGCAGCGAGTTCGCGTCCCAGCATGGGGCGCAGGGACGTGTACGGGGCCGCGTCGCCTACGAAGATGCCGCCCAGCAGCGTCTTGGCGTCGTCCGTGGTGACGATCTTTTGGTACACGCCGCGGGCGGGGTCGGCGTAGACGATTTCCAGCGCGTGCTCGGTCCGGGCGAAAGCGTCGCCGAAGCTGGCGACGTCGACGCCGGAAAGCTTGAGCTTGGTGGCGGTGTCGAAGCCGGGGAAGGTCGCGTCGCCGCCGTGCAGCCGGTCCGCGACAATTTCCGCCATCGTGTTGGCGGGTGCCACGAGGCCCAGGCACATCCCGCCGAAGTTGGCGACCTCGCCGATGGCCCAGATGCCGGGGACCTGTGTTTCGCAGCCGTCGGAGATGACAACGCCGCCGCGCGGGCCGAGGTCAAACAGCGGTGTTGTGTCGTTGGCGGTGCGGAACAACTCGTCGCGGGGTTTGACGCCGATCGCGACGATCACCAGGTCGGCGTCGATGATGCGGCCGTCGGCCATGAGCACGCCGGTGACCTGGCCGTCGTCGTCGGAGAGGACCTCGGAGGGGAACACTCCGCCGTGGACGGTGAATCCCTTGGCCTCGATCAGGCGGCCCAGGGCCTGGCCGGCGCCCTCATCCAGCTGGGTGTTCATAAGCCAGGGGGAGCCGTTGATGACAATCGGGGTGGCGCCGAGCTGCTCGGTGCCGGCCGCCGATTCAAGGCCCAGCAGCCCGCCGCCGATGGTGACGGCGTTGACCTTGCGGCCCAGCTTCGCCGTCAGTTCCGCGATGGCCTTGTTGATCGCCCGGACGTCTTCCAGCGTGCGGTAGACGTGGGTAAGTTCGGAGCCCGGGATCGGCAGGCGGGCGGCGTCGGAGCCGGTGGCGACCACCAGTTCGTCATACGGGTACACGGTGCCGGCCGCCGTGGTCACGGTCCTGCCGGCGGTGTCGATGCCTGTGACGCGCTCGCCGGTCTGCAGTGAGAGTGACTCGTGGTCCCACATCGAGGCGGCGCCCAGGGTGAGGTCGACGTCGGCGTCGGTGAGGGCTTTGCTCAACGCGACCCGGTCGTAGGGGAGGTGTGCTTCCTCGGTGAGGACGGTGACGTGCCAGCCGTCGAGGCCCCGGGCGTGCATGGCGTCGGCGAAACGGTGGGCGGCAGGGCCGCCGCCGGCAACCACGACGCGGCGCGGTGCTGGGGTGCGCTCTGCGCCCTGGTTCTGGGGGCTTGAAGTCTGTCCGGTCACTGTGGGCCTTTCGCATGGGCCGCAGTCGGTGCTCTGCAGCCTTCTAAATCGAGGTGTCCACCCAGACTAGGCAAGCGCAGTTTCGCTTCAGTTTCCCTTATGTTTCGTGATCTTAACTTCTGCATCACGGACGCGTTTCGGGCGGCGTGAGGTGTCTTTTACCCGCCGGACACATTCACTGCATGCCGTTGAAACACCCCGGACCTAGCTTGGGTATGTGGCCGCAGGAGCGCCTGAGCCCGTTAGAGATGTATCAGAAAGGGGCCGAAATGACTGCCGTACTTGAGAGCGCAGCACGGAGCTTTGTTGAACACCCCAGCCATGGGACCGGCTGGCACCGTGTGTGCGCCGTGGAGGATCTGGAACCGGCCTGGGGTGAGGCCGCGCTGATTGCCGGCCGCCAGGTGGCGTTGTTCCGCACGGTGTCCGGTGAGGTCTACGCCGTCACCCAGGAGGATCCGGCCACCGGGGCGTACGTCATGGCCCGCGGGATTACCGGATCCCGCGGCTCCCGCCCGACGCTCGCTTCACCGCTGCACAAGGAGGTCTATGACCTTGGGACAGGAGAGTGCCTGGGCACCCCGGAACTCCGGCTCCAAACCTTCGGTACCCGGATTGTGGGCGGGTACATTGAGGTCGAGCTCTAGGAGTTGACCCCGGGTGTTAGAGCCCCAGCGCCTCACGGACGTCCGCCAGGACGGCGTCCAGCGCGGTGCGGGCCTCGTGCCGCGCCTCGGGCAGTTCGGCGGCCGAGCCCACATTGCGGATGACCTCCAGGTAGCACTTGAGCTTGGGCTCGGTTCCGCTGGGGCGGATGATGATGCGGCTGCCGTCCCTCGTGAGGTACAGCAGGCCGTCCGTGGGCGGGAGATGGGGGCTGCCCACGGCGAGGTCCGTGGCGGTCTCGACGGCGGAGCCGCCGAAGGATTCCGGCGGGCTGACGCGCAGCCGGTTCATCATGGCGTCCAGCAGGCCCAGGTCCGCGACCCGGATGCTGAGCTGGTCGCTGGCATGCAGTCCGTGTACCAGGTACAGCTCGTCGAGGGTGTCGAAGATCGTCTTGCCCCCGGCTTTGGCCGCTGCCGCGAATTCAGCGATCAGCACGGCGGCGGAGATCCCGTCCTTGTCCCGGACCAGGGAAGGGGCCACACAGTAACCGAGCGCCTCCTCGTAGCCGTAGAGCAGCCCGGGAACACGGGCAATCCACTTGAAGCCGGTGAGGGTTTCCTCATGGGCGTAGCCCGCGGCAGCCGCGATCCGCGCGAGCAATCGCGAGGACACGATCGAATTCGCGAACACCCCCGTGGCGGTTTCTCCGGCGGTGCCGGTGCCGCCGCCGGCTGCCAGCCGCGCCACGATGTGCGCACCCAGCAGGACGCCCACCTCATCGCCGCGCAGCATGCGCCAGGCGCCGGTGTCCGGATCCTTCGCGGCCACCGCCGCGCGGTCGGCGTCGGGGTCGTTGGCGATCACGATGTCAGCGTCCACGCCGACGGCGGTTTCGAGGGCCAGGTCCAGGGCGCCGGGCTCTTCCGGGTTCGGGAAGGCCACCGTGGGGAAGTCGGGGTCCGGTTCAGCCTGCTCGCTCACCAATGTGACATCGGCAAAGCCGGCGGCGTTGAGCACCGCCACCGCGGTCTCGCCCCCCACGCCATGCATGGGGGTCAGGACGATCCTGAGGTCGCGGGCCGGGAAGTGCTCCGGGACGGCCAGCGCCGCGACGGCTGCCTCGTAGTCGGCTGCGATGGACGGATCCAGGGTGGTCCATCCCTCCGTGGCCAGGGCGACGCCGGACAGCTCACCAACGGCGTCGATCTTGGCAGCGATCAGGGCGTCGTACGGCGCCACGATTTGCGCGCCGCGTCCGCTCTCCTCGACGGCGTGCCGGCCCAGGTAGACCTTGTACCCGTTGTCCTGGGGAGGGTTGTGGCTGGCGGTGACCATCACGCCGCCGTCGCATTCCAGCGCCCGCACGGCATAGGCGAGAAGCGGGGTGGGCAAGGCGGACGGCATCAGGAACGTCTCGACGCCGGCGGCGGTGAGGATGGCCGCGGTTTCTTCCGCAAAGATGTCCGAGTTGTAGCGGGCGTCGAAGCCGACGACGGCGCGCGGCCGGGTACCGGGGGCGGCCTGCGCGACGGCGTCGGTCAGGAAGGCGGTGAACCCGGCGGCGGCGCGGCGCACCACCACGCGGTTCATCCGGTTGGGACCCGGGCCGAGGGCCGCCCGCAGGCCCGCGGTGCCGAACTGCAGGGTCCCGCTGAAGCTGTCGGCGAGCTCCTGACGCGCTGCGGCGGTGCCGCCGTCGGCGAGCCGGACCAGTTCGGTCAGGCTGGCGGCGGTGGCGGGATCCGGGTCCTGGGCCGCCCAGGTGCGGGCGTCGCTCAGCAGGCGGGTCAGTTCGGCATCAGAAGACGTCATAGGAACCAAACTAGCGCCAATCGGCGCGGATGCCTTCCTCGACAAGCGAGAGTGCGCCTTACAGATCGATCACGGCCGTCCTGGCCGCCTGCCCTTGACAGCGAATTTTCCGGACACGTAACGTCTGGAATATGAAGATGGGCCGTGGAGTGGAATGGGCGGTGCACAGCTGCGTCAATATGGCGTGGACACCGGCCGGCGAGGCAGTCAACAGCGCCCGGCTGGCGGAGTACTACAAGCTCCCGGGCCCCTACCTCAACAAGCAGCTCCAGGCGCTGGTCCGTGCCGGGATCCTCAGCTCCGTCTCCGGCCCGCGCGGCGGCTTCCACCTGGCGCGCAGGCCGGAAAACGTCACCGTCCTGGACATAGTGCTGGCCCTGGAGGGGCCCGATCCGGTGTTCCGTTGCGATGGCATCCTGGCCAACGTCCCGGACGCCGACACGGAGCAGAACTTCGTCCGGACCTGCCTGATCTCCCAGGCCATGCGCCAGGCCGAACTCGCCTGGCGGCAGGCACTGGCCCGGCAGACCATCGCCGGGATCGCCGACTCGATGGAACGGCGCTTCCCGCAGGACAAGGAAAAGGCCGTGCGCTACCTCGTGCCCGGGAGTTGAGCCGGGAGGAGCTGAGCCGGGAGCCGGGCCCTCAGGGCACGGCCCTTCGAGCGGGACCTCAGAGCTTCGCGATGATCTCCGCGAGCAGCCGGGAGATGCGCGGGCCTGCGGCCTGGCCGGCTTCGAGGACTTCCTCGTGGCTCAGCGGCACGGGGCTGATGCCGGCGGCGAGGTTGGTCACCAGCGAGATGCCGAAGACCTCCATGCCCGCGTGGCGGCCGGCGATGGCCTCGAGCGCGGTGGACATGCCCACCAGGTCCGCGCCGATCCGCTTGGCGTACTGCACCTCGGCAGGGGTTTCGTAGTGCGGGCCGGTGAACTGGGCGTAGACGCCCTCGTCCAGCGAGGGGTCGACTTCGCGGGCCAGGCCGCGGATCCGGGAGGAGTACAGGTCGGTGAGGTCCACGAACGTGGCGCCTTCGAGCGGTGAGGTTGCGGTGAGGTTGATGTGGTCGCTGATCAGCACGGGCGTGCCGGGCGTCCAGTCCTCGTTGAGGCCCCCGCACCCGTTGGTCAGGACGAGGGTCTTGCAGCCGGCCGCCGCGGCCGTGCGGACGCCGTGGACGACGGAGCGGACTCCCTTGCCCTCGTAGTAGTGGGTGCGCGCGCCAAGGACCAGGGCGCGTTTGCCTTCTTTGGTCAGCACGGAGCGGATGGTGCCGACGTGGCCCACCACCGAGGGGGAGGAGAAGCCGGGGACTTCATCCGCGGAAAGGGTGGCGGTGGTCTCGCCGATCAGTTCGGCGGCGTCGCCCCAGCCCGAGCCGAGCACCAGGGCGACGTCGTGCGCGTCCACGCCCGTCTCTTCGGCAATATATTCGGCGGCGGCGCGGGCGGCGTCGAAGGGGTCTGTGTTCAGGAATTCTGTTGTACTCACCGGTACAAGTTATCGTGCCCGCGGCATGCTGCCCAGCACCCTGCCCGGCCCCGCTCCCGGCGCCCTCCAACCGCGGTGCCCGGTGCCGGGCTGTCCCCGGATTCTTGGTGGTGCCGGTCCGGATGGTGGACAATGGCTGATTGTGACTACGCATCCCGATTTCAGCTCGCCCCGCATCGCAATCCTCGGCGGAGGGCCCGGCGGCTACGAAGCCGCCATGGTCGCCGCCTCACTCGGCGCGAAGGTCACCATCATTGAACGCGCGGGCCTCGGCGGCTCTGCGGTGCTGACCGACGTTGTGCCGTCCAAAACGCTGATTGCGACGGCGGACCTGATGACCCGCGTCGGCGAGGCCGGCGAGCTCGGCGTCAAGTTCGACCTCGACGGCGGCGACTGCACCCCGACGATGCGCGCGGACCTCAAGCACATCAACGACCGGCTGCTGCGGCTGGCCCGTCAGCAGTCCAACGACATCCAGAAGGGCCTGGAGAACCAGGACGTCCGGATCATGATCGGCTCCGGCAGGATGCTGGACAACCACACCATCGAGGTTCTCACCGTCGACGGCACCGAGGTCATCGAGGCAGACGCGATCCTGCTGGCCGTCGGCGCCCACCCGCGTGAACTCCCCACCGCCCGCCCGGATGGCGTGCGGATCCTGAACTGGGCGCAGATCTACAACCTGGACGAACTCCCCGAGGACCTGATTGTGGTCGGCTCCGGCGTGACCGGCGCCGAGTTCGCCTCGGCCTACAACGGCCTCGGTTCCAAGGTCACCCTGATTTCCAGCCGCGACCGCGTGCTGCCCGGTTCCGACACCGACGCCGCCGAGGTCCTGGAGGGCGTCTTCGAGCGCCGCGGCGTCAAGGTCCTTTCCCGGGCCCGTGCCGAGACCGTGGAGCGCACCGACGACGGCGTCATCGTCACCCTCGGCGACGGCTCCCAGGTCACCGGCAGCCACTGCCTGGTCGCCGTCGGGTCCATCCCCAACACCGCCGGGATCGGCCTCGAGGAGGCCGGCGTGGCGCTCACCGAGAGCGGGCACATCAAGGTCGACGGCGTCTCCCGCACCACGGCGCCGAACATCTACGCCGCCGGCGACTGCACCGGCGTGCTGGCGCTGGCCTCCGTGGCCGCCATGCAGGGCCGGATCGCGATCGCCCACTTCCTGGGCGACAGTGTCACCCCGCTGAAGCTGCACCAGGTCGCGTCCAACATCTTCACCTCGCCCGAGATCGCGAACGTGGGCGTCTCCGAGGCGGAGATCGAGTCCGGAAAGTACCAGGCCGACGTCGTGAAGCTCTCGCTGCGCAGCAACGCCCGCGCCAAAATGCGCAACCACCGCGACGGCTTCATCAAGATCTTCGCCCGCAAGGGCTCCGGCACCGTGATCGGCGGCGTTGTGGTGGGTCCGAACGCGTCCGAGCTGATCTTCGCGATCTCCCTCGCGGTCACCCAGAAACTGCACGTCGACGACGTCGCCAGCACCTTTACGGTGTACCCCTCGCTGAGCGGCTCCATCTCCGAAGCTGCACGGCGCCTGCACGTCCATATGTAGCACTACGGAGGCCACCGCCATGCAGAGTCCGCGCACCCTGGCTGAGTCTGTGGAACGCAACCCCGCGCTGCCCTCCGGCCCGGAAGAACGGTTCGCCGGCTACGGCGTTATGGGCGTTCCGTTCAGCTCCGGCTACATCCTCGCCCTGCGGCATTTTCCCGCCTCGTCCGTCGGCCCGGGCTACACCTCGGTCTGGATCCGCGAACCGTCGGGCGCCTGGACGATGCACAGCACCACCGGTCCCGGGTCCTCCTGTCCCCGCTACTTCGGCAACGCCCTCGGATCAGTGTCCACGCGCGGAATCTCCATCCGGTGGCGTGACGACTACTCGTTCAGCGTGGACGTCGGAGACGGGCTGGACTTGAGCTGGGACGTCACGCTGGCCGCAACGCCGATCACCCGGATAATGTCGGCGGTGGCCACGTCGGTGCCGGAGCGGCTGTGGCGCAACAGGATGTTCCTGCGCGCCATGGGGGCTGCGGCAGGCCCGGTGCTGGGGGCCGGGCATATCGGACTGACGGGAAGGGTGCCAAACGGCCAGACCTTTGGTGCGCGCCCGCGGCAGATGTGGTTTGTCCGCGGGAGCACAGCGCACTTGCAGGGGCGCAACCTGGGACAGGCCTCGGCGCTGCCCGTTCAGGACAGGCTCGGAGACTTCTGGATCCCGCAGCGCGGCATCTTCATGATCGGCTCGTCAGTGTTCGAGCCCTTCGACCCCGCAGCGTAGGTCTCACCGTCGGGCGGAGTCCGCTTGGGCGCGGGGACGTTCGGCCCTAGCCCTTCTGTGGCCGGCACGGACACCATGGACCATGGCCAACATCTATATCCCGTACGGGACCGTCGAGGGACAGACTGCCCAGATCGCGGAGTACATTGCCGAACTGATCCGGGCCCACGGCCACCTCGCCGACGCGGTGGATCTCAAGCGCTCCGGGGACGCCCTCCCGGACGGCTACGACGGCGTTATCGTCGCGGCGTCCGTGCACATGGGCAAGCACGAAGGCCATGTCACGGACTTTGTGAAGAAGAACCGCGGAGAGCTTGAGCGGCTCCAGTCAGCCCTGGTGTCGGTCAGCCTGGCGGCCCACGGAGACGAGCAAAACGCCGAGGGCTACGTGGAGAAGTTCGAGGAGGAGACGGGATGGCGGCCCGCCCACGTCGGGTTGTTCGCCGGCGCCCTGCTCTACACCCACTACGGCTTTATCAAGAAGCACGTCATGAAGAAGATCGCCAGCGACAAGGGGTCCCTGGACACGGACACCTCCCGTGACTACGTCTACACCGAATGGGACGGCGTCCAGCGTTTCACCGAGGACTTCCTGGCGCGCCTGGCGGCCCCGTCCGGTCAGGCTTGAAGCGTCCGGTCAGGCTTGAGGCGTCGGATCGGGCCTAGGGCGTCGGCTCAGACCAGGCGTACGGCGGGACCGTATCCCCGGCGCTGACGGGCTCGAACCAGTGCTCGACGCCCAGCATGTCGGCGTCGTCCTCGAGGACGTCGAGGTTGTCCGAGTACAGTGCCTGGCTGTCCGCGTCCTCCAGCAGGACTTCCTCAACCTGTTCCCGCCAGTCATCCGGGAGATCGAGTTCGTAGATGTCCTCAGTGATCTCCGCCTGATCGAGCAGGCAGCGGACGGCGAGTTCACCGGCGAGGCAACCTGGGGCAGTCCAGCCCCGGACCAGGGCTGCCGTGACGTCAGCGGCGACGACGATGAACTTCTGGGTGAATTTTGCGTCGTAACTGGCGGCGAACTGGGGCGGCAGCGAGGACAGCACCGAGGTGCCGGCAACGTCGGACGGGGTGACCTCCTCGAGGTCGCTCAGCGTTCCCAGATCGCGGAAGAGCTGGTCGATGAGGATGCTCGACGAGTTCCACAGGAGCCCGGCCAGCAGCCGGGTCTGGCTCACGGACTTTTGGCGGTCTTCCGGCGACACGGCGGCCATCTCGTCCAGGTCCTCCGGCTCGAACTGGAGCCGCTGCTCCGGAGTCATGTCATCCGGGTGCGGGTCGAGTCCCAGCAATTCCAGGCTCAGCCCGGTCAGCTTCGGGGCGTCAGCCAACAGCTCTTCGGTGATGTCGTCGTCGTCGGCGCTCATGGCCCCGATGCTACCCGCCATGCGTGCGAGGCCCGATTCCTGTGACGCGCAGATGTCCGGCCGTTCCTAGGCAGCGGCCGCCCGCTGATTCCCCGGCGACGTGCTGCCGCTCGCCATCCGGGCGGAGACAAGATAGCTGATCCCGGCGATCAGCGGAACCACGCTTGCCGCGGCGAGCGATGAAATCCCGCCCGACCTTCCGATAATCGTGATGAGCAGCGGCAACACACCCAGGGCCACGAGCAGCCAGCCGGCCAGGGCTGCGCGCCGCAGCCCGAGCACAGCGGCCGGGAACGCCAGGGCGACGACGCTGACGGCGATGACGGGACCGTTCTCGCTGATGAACTCGCGCAGGGCCGCGGGATCGAAGGCCAGCCACACGCAGGCAGCGATGAACGCCGAAGCGAGGGCGAGCAGCAGGGGAGCGGTGGGCGCCGGCCAGAACCAGGCCGCGACGGCGAGGACAAGCATCGGCACAACCCACGCGAGAGTCATGAGCAGCCCGGCATTTCCGCCCGGATCCTGCAGGGCGTAGCCGGCAATGAAGATGGCCGCAAGAACCGTGAACACGGCCATCACGGCCGCACCGGTTCGTTGCAGCGCCACGGCCCGCTGCTGGGGATCCTTCTCGCGCGTCATAAACATAACGACTGCGACCACAGCGATCGCGCCGACAGCCAGAATGACCGGGACGTTCATGGGATACCTCCTGCGGATGAACGGAATCTAGACTCAGTAGACGCCGGTGGAGAGGGACTGGCAAGGGGAGAATGGCCCATTTGACCACCGAGGGAAGCCCCCTGAAGTTCCGGGACGCCTCACCGCGGCCAAGCTTGGCGGGGAGCCGATGCTTGCCGGGGATGTTTAGGGCAGACTGGTGCCGTGAGCGGAATCCGGTGGGTGCTGCACGTCGATCTCGACCAGTTCATCGCGGCGGTCGAAGTGCTCCGGCGCCCGGAGCTTGCGGGCAAACCGATCATCGTCGGCGGTCGGGGCGACCCCACGGAACGAGCTGTGGTGTCGACCGCATCCTACGAAGCCAGGGCATTCGGCGTGGGTTCCGGTATGCCCTTGCGCATTGCGGCCCGGAAGGTGCCCGACGCCGTGATCCTGCCCGTCGACCACGAGGCTTACCTCGCGGCGTCCGAGACGGTGATGGCTACCCTGCGCGCGCAGCCCGGCGCCACCGTGCAGGTGCTGGGTTGGGATGAAGCCTTTGTAGGCATTGAAACAGAAGATCCGGAAGCCTACGCCCGGCAGGTGCAGGCCGCTGTCCTGGAGCGAACGCAGCTGCATTGCAGCGTGGGCATCGGCGACACCCTGGTCCGGGCCAAGGTGGCCACCGGTTTCGGCAAGCCGGCCGGCGTCTTCCGGCTCACCTCCGGGAACTGGCTCGACGTCATGGGCAGTCTGCCCACCAAGGATCTGTGGGGCGTCGGAACCAAGGTGTCGGGCCGGCTGGCCAAACTCGGCATCAACACCGTCGCCGAGCTCGCCGCGGCCGACCCCCAGGACCTGGTCCCGGAGTTCGGCCCCAGGATGGGTCCTTGGTACGCGGAGCTCGGACGCGGTGACGGCTCCAGCGTTGTGGACGACACCCCGTGGGTTGCCCGCGGGCACAGCCGGGAGACCACCTTCCAGCGCGACCTGACCGAGCCCGCCCAGGTGGACGACGCCGTGAGGGAGCTGACCGCGCGTGTCCTTGAGGATGTTGTGGCCGAAGGCCGGCCCGTGGTCGGGCTGACCCTCAAGGTGCGGTACGCGCCGTTCTTCACCAAAACCCACGCGAGGAAGATTCCCGAGACCTTCGACCGGAACGAAATCCTCGCGCGGGCCCTGGACCTCGCCGCCGGAATCGAAGCGGGCCGTCCGATCCGGCTCCTGGGCCTGCGGGCCGAAATGGCCATGCCCGACGACGCCCGCAAGGGGCATACGCCGACCCGCGGTGGGTGGTGACGGCGTCGGCAGACGTCAGGCTACGGCCCCCTGAAAGTGTGTTTCGATGATCCCCTTGATGTCGTCATGGCAGCCGCCGCACCCCGTCCCGGCACGGGTGGCCCCGGAAACCTCGGCCACCGACCCGCAACCACCGGAAACGGCGGAGGCAATGGCCGTCCCGCTCACCCCGGCGCACCGGCACACCGTGCGCTCGGGGTCGGCCGCGCCGAACGCCGCCGCCTGGTCCGGGCCGTCCAGGCGCAGCAGCAGCGACCGGTCCGCCGGGAGCTCCGCACCGCGCTCGAACAGCTGCACCAGCTCGGCCGCCGAGCGGGGCATGCCCACCGACACCAGGCCTTCGAGCACCCCGGCGCGGGTGGTCATCTTCACGTAGCGGCCGTGCTCGGGATCGGCCCACTGGGCGATCTGCAACCGAGGGCGGCCGTCCGCTGCCCCCGCAGACAGCACCTCCTCGTCCCACGGATCCGCGGAAACATCCCCGGCCACGGCCATGTTCATGCCACGGGCCTTGAGCACAATAACGCCTGGCAGTTCCGCCGGCAGTGCCGGCAGCAGCTCAGCCTCCGGAGATCCGGCGGCCAGCAGCGACAGGTATTCGGCGAGCCATTCGGCCTGCCGCCAGCCCGGGCCCACCAGCCCGGACGGACCGCGCGCGGTGCGGCACTCGAGGCAGTCCGGGTCGGGGCAGCGCACTTCCGCGCAGTCGCCGATCGCGAAGATGTGCGGTTCGTGGTGCGCCCTGAGCTTGTGGTCCACCAGGATCCCGGCCGCCGTCGAGAGTCCGCAGCCTTCCGCGAGTTCGGTCCGCGGCCGGACGCCGCAGGAGAGCACCAGCAAGTCGCCGTCGATCGCGGACCCGTCGTCGAGCAGCAGCGCCGAGAAGCCGCCGTCGGGCGCGTTGTGTTCGACGCCGGTGGAGCGGGCGTTGCCGGCCACCCGCACGCCGCAGTTCCGCAGGGACGCGGCGAGCACCGCGCCGCCGCCGCGGTCGATGTTGCGGCCCAGCGGGTGCGGGCCGTTGTGCACCACGGTCACCGTGGCGCCTTCCTCGGCCGCGGCGAGGGCCGTCTCGAGGCCCAGCACGCCGCCGCCGAGGACCACCACGCGCTTGCCGCCGGCAACCGCGGCCTGCAGCACCGAGGCGTCGCGCAGGTCCCGGAGCGCCGTCACGCCGGCCGGCAGCACCGGCGCGGCCGGGTCGGGGTTGAGGCCGGTGAGGTTGGGGATCACGGGGCGGGAGCCAGTGGCGAAGACCAGCCGGTCGTAGCCGGGGGCGGTGCCGTCGCTGAGGACCAGCTGCTGCCGGGCACGGTCCACGCGGCGGACGCGGACGCCCAGCCGGACGTCGACGCCCTCGGCGATCAGCGCGGCGGCGTCGGACAAGGCCAGGGCCGACGCTGTGGTCCGGCCGACCCCGAGGTCCGCCACGAGCACTCGGTTGTACGCGGCCTCGGCCTCCTCGCCGATGACCGTCAGATGGGCGAGTCCGCTGCGGACCGCCGGCAGCAGCTCGTCGACCAGCCGCGCGGCCACCGGACCGAAGCCCACAACAACAATGCGCTCCGTCATGAAGCACCTTCCTTCTGCAGTTCATCGGCGCGGAGAGTGGCGGCGCCGGGCTTGACCCAGACCTGGCTGAACTTGAACTCCGGCATCCCGGAGATGGGATCCGTGGCCGCCTCCGTGAGGCGGTTGGCGCTCTCCAGTTCCGGGAAGTGGAACGGCAGGAACACCGTTTCGGGCCGGATGTCCGTGCTCAGCTCGGCGCGGCAGGAGACTTCGCCGCGCCCGTTGGAAATCGACACGACGTCGCCGTCGGCGATGCCCTGTGCTGCGGCGGCCGCCGGATGGATCTGCAGCCGCGCTTCGGGCTGGGCCGCGGCCAGTGCCGCCACCCGGCGGGTCTGCGCCCCGGACTGGTAGTGCTCCATGAGGCGCCCGGTGACCAGGGTCATTGCCGTTCCGGCGCCGTCCGCTCCGACACGTCCAGCGCCGGCCCGGTCCGCCGCGGCGGACGCGGTGCCCGACGCCGAAGACGACGCACGACGGCGGGGTGTCACCGGAGTGAACACGGCCCGCCCGTCGGCGTGGGCGAAGGAGTCCAGGAACAGCCGCGGAGTCCCGGTGCTGCCGGCGGGGTAGGGCCAGTAGGCCGCTTCGCCCCGGTCCAGCATGGCGTAGTCGATCCCGGAGTAGTCGGCCAGGCCGCCTTGGGACGCCAGCCGGAGCTCCTCGAACACGGTCTCCGGGTCCTCGCTGAACGTGGAGGGGGCTTCCAGAGCCTCGGCCAGCCTGGTCATGATCCACAACTCGCTGCGCACCCCGGGCGGGGGAGCGAGGGCCCGGCGGCGGCGGAGCACCCGGCCCTCGAGGTTGGTCAGGGTGCCTTCCTCCTCCGCCCACTGGGTGACCGGCAGGATGAGGTCGGCCTCGGCGGCGGTCTCGGAGAGGAAGAAGTCGCAGACCACCAGGAAGTCCAGGCTCCGCAGGCGGGCGATCACGGCGTTGGCGTCCGGCGCGGAAACCGCCACGTTGGCGCCGTGTACGAAGAGGCAGCGGACGCCGTCGGGCTGTCCCAGCGACTTCAGCAGCTGTACGGCGGGCAGGCCCGGGCCGGGGATCAGCGCTTCCGGGACGCCCCACACGGCGGCCATGTGGGCGCGGGCGGCGGGATCGGTGATCTTGCGGTAGCCGGGGAGCTGGTCCGCTTTCTGGCCGTGTTCGCGGCCGCCCTGGCCGTTGCCCTGGCCGGTGAGCGTGCCGTAGCCGCTGCGTGCGGCGCCGGGGAGGCCCAGCAGCAGGGCGAGGTTGATGGCGGCGGTGGCGGTGTCCGTACCGTCGACGTGCTGTTCCACGCCCCGGCCTGTGAGGATGTAGCTGCCGCCCCGGCGGGAGCCGTCGGCCAGCCGGCGGGCGGTGTCGCGGATCAGCGCGGCCGGGACGCCGGTGAGGGACTGTACGCGCTCGGGCCAGTAGGAGGCCACGCTGCGGACCAGGGCGTCGTAGCCGGCGGTGCGGGCCGCGATGTAGCCGGCGTCGGCGAGGCCCTCGTGGATCACCACGTGGGCGAGCCCCAGCAGCAGGGCGAGGTCGGTGCCGGGCAGCGGCTGCAGGTGCAGGCCGCCGCCGTCGGAGGTGAACGCTGCGGTGGCGGAGCGGCGGGGGTCCACCACCATCAGGCCGCCGGCGTCGCGGGCGCCCTGCAGGTGCTGGACAAACGGCGGCATGGTCTCGGCGACGTTGGAGCCGAGCATCAGGATGGCACTGGCGGAATCGAGGTCTGCCAGCGGGAACGGCAGGCCGCGGTCCAGGCCGAAGGCGCGCATCCCGGCCGCGGCGGCAGAGGACATGCAGAACCGGCCGTTGTAGTCGATCCGCGATGTGCCCAGTGCCAGCCGGGCGAACTTGCCCAGCTGGTACGCCTTCTCATTGGTCAGCCCGCCGCCGCCGAAGACTCCGACGGCGTCCGCCCCATACCGGGCACGGGTTGCCTTCACCGCGCCCGTGATGCGGTCCAGGGCCTCGTCCCAGCCGATCGGGCGGTGGACGCCGTCGGCGCCCTTGAGCAGCGGCTCGGTGACACGGCCGGGATGGTTCAGCAGCGACGCCGAGGTCCAGCCCTTGCGGCAGAGTCCGCCGCGGTTGGTGGGGAAGTCGCGTCCGGAAACCTCGAGGAGAGGTGCGTCTGCAAGAGCGGCGGCCGGCTGCTCCGGCACGGGGCCCGACCCCGGCTGCGAAGCCGGGGTCAGGCCTGCTGGGGTGCTCAGCGTCATGGCGCACTGCAGAGCGCAGTAGGGGCAGTGCGTGGCGGCGCCGTTGGTCATATTAGACGTGTCCCATCGCGTTTCGGTTGGCGTTGCGGATGTAGCAGAACCAGCAGACGGCCAGCATCACGACGTACGCGCCGACGAAGCCGTAGAACGCCGGGGTGTAGGAGCCGCTGGCGGTGTTGGAGGCATTGAGAACCTGCGGGATGACGAACCCGCCGTACGCGCCGATGGCCGAGATCAGGCCCAGGGCCGAGGAGGCCAGGCGCTGGGTGGTGACGGTGCTGGCGCCTGACTTTGCGGCCCGGCTGGAGGTGGCGAAGATGATGGGAATCATCCGGTATGTGGCACCGTTTCCGAAGCCGCTGGCCGTGAAGAGCAGCAGGAACAGGCCCAGGAAGAGCCAGAAGTTTTTTAGCGGCAGGGTCCAGACCATGGTCAGAGTGATGACGGCCATCGCGGCGAACGCGGCGACGGTCATCCGGGCGCCGCCCATGCGGTCCGCCATGCGTCCGCCGTAGGGGCGGGCCAGCGAGCCGACCAGCGGGCCGAGGAAGGCGAGGGACAGTGCCACGGTTCCGACTTCGATAGAGGAGAAGGCCGGGAAGTAGTCCTTGATGAGCTTGGGGAACACACCGGCGAAGCCGATGAACGAGCCGAAGGTGCCGATGTACAGCAACGCCATGATCCACAGGTGCGGTTCCTTGAGCGCGGCGAGCGAGCCGGCGACGTCGCCCTTGGCGCTGGTGAGGTTGTCCATGTACTTCCAGGCGCCGAACGCGGCGATCAGGATGAGGGGAACCCACATCCAGCCGGCCATCGGCAGGTTGACGGTGCCAGCGGCCAGGAGAGTGATGGCAATCGGGACGGCAAGCTGCGCGACGGCGGCACCGAGGTTTCCGCCGGCGGCGTTCAGTCCCAGCGCCCAGCCCTTCTCGCGGGCCGGGTAGAAGAAGGTGATATTGGCCATGGAGCTGGCGAAGTTGCCGCCGCCGAAGCCGGCCAGTGCCGCCACGAACAGCATGACGCCGAACGGGGTCTCGGGGTTGGAAACGCACAGTGCCAGCCCGATCGACGGGATGAGCAGCAGCAGGGCCGAAACGATCGTCCAATTGCGGCCGCCGAAGCGGGGGACCATAAAGGTGTAGGGGATCCGGAGGGTGGCGCCCACCAGGCTGGGCATGGAGATCAGCCAGAAGATTTCCGACGTGGTGAAGGTGAAGCCGGCCGCGGGGAGCTGGACCACCACGATTGACCACAGCTGCCAGACCACGAAGCCCAGGAACTCGGCGAAGATGGACCAGTTCAGGTTGCGCCGGGCGATGGAGCGGCCCTGGGACTCCCACTGTTCCTTGTTTTCCGCGTCCCAGTTGGCGATCCAGCGGCCGGGGCGGAATTGAAGGGCGGGACCGCCGAGGGTGGTGCCGGCAGAAATGGAAGGGGCAGTACCGGCGGAAATGCCGGTTGGGGCATCTGCGGTGCGTTCAACAGTCACGGGGACCTCCTTGGGGGATGTTGTCCTTCCAAGTTAGGGATGCCGCGTTTCCGGGACCGTCGCTGTTTGTTAACGTGCTGTGACGTTTGCCTATCGGCGCGTTTGTGACGGGGTGAGGGCCGGAAGCGGGGCATAGTGTGATGACCACCACGTGAGACAACGCTGCATGTCCAAATAGTGGAACATTTGTCCATTGACTGGACGCCCGGAACTAATATGTAAGCATACGTATCCTTATCCGGGCGGCTTCGAGCAGCACCAGTCCGGTCTTCATGAAAGCGCTACTACATGTCATCCACTGCTACATCCACGGAGCATGGGTCCGCCAAACAGGTGAACTCGCGCGGCCGCGTCATCGTCGCCAGCCTGATTGGCACCACCGTTGAGTTCTACGACTTCTACGTGTATGCCACCGCCGCTGTGCTTGTCTTCCCCCGGCTGTTCTTCCCCGGGCAGAATGAAACCACCCAGCTGCTGAGCTCCTTCGCAGTGTTCGGCGTCGCGTTCATCGCCCGTCCGCTTGGGTCCATCGTTTTCGGTCACTTCGGTGACAAGTTCGGCCGCAAGGGCACCCTGGTGGCGTCGCTGCTGACGATGGGTATCGCCACCTTCCTTATCGGCTGCCTCCCGACGGCGCTCGTCCCGGGCTGGGAGTTCTGGGCGCCGGCGCTGCTGGTCGTGATGCGCTTTGCCCAGGGCCTGGCCCTCGGCGGCGAATGGAGCGGCGCGGCCCTGCTGGCCACCGAGAACGCCCCGGCCAACAAGCGCGCCATCTACGGCACGTTCCCGCAGCTGGGTGCGCCGATCGGCTTCATCATTGCCAACGTGATCTTCCTGGTCTTCAGCTACGCTCTGACCCCCGAAGCCTTTATGGAATGGGGCTGGCGTGTGCCGTTCCTGCTCAGCGCGGTCATGGTCATCATCGGCCTCTACGTCCGGCTCAAGCTGATCGAAACCCCCGCCTTCACCAAGGTCCTCGAATCCAAAGAGGTCGCCAAGCTGCCGCTCGCCCGGGTCTTCAAGACCAGCTGGCGCCAGCTGATCCTGGGCACGTTCATCATGCTCGCCACGTACGTGCTCTTCTACCTGATGACCACGTTCACGCTGACCTACGGCACCCGCGCCTCCAGCCTGGATGCCGCCAAGGCCGCCGCCGAGAAGGCCGGCAAGCCGATGACCGAGGCCGCCGCGGCCGCATTTGTCCCTGGCCTGGGCTACACCCGCAACGACTTCCTCTGGATGCTGATTGCCGGCGTCGTGTTCTTCGGCATCTTCACCCTGGTGTCCGGACCGTTGGCCGAAAAGTACGGACGCCGCAAGATGCTGATCGCCGTGACCTTCGGCATCTTCGCCTTCGGCCTGCTCTTCGTCCCGCTGTTCAGCGCAGGCTTCGTGGGCACGATGGCCCTGCTGATCATCGGCTTCTCCCTGATGGGGCTGACCTTCGGGCCCATGGGTGCGCTGTTGCCGGAACTGTTCCCGACCAACGTCCGGTACACCGGCTCCGCCATCAGCTACAACTTCTCCAGCATCCTGGGCGCGGCCGTGGCCCCGTTCATCGCCGTCTGGCTCTGGGAAATGGCGAAGGGCAGCCCCGTGCTGGTGGGCGTCTACCTCGCCTCCATGTCGGTGCTGACGCTGATCGCCCTGTTCGTGAGCAAGGAAACCCGCGACCTGGACTACACCAACAACGTAGCCTGACGCAGGTTCCCGGGCCGGGGCTGACGCTCCAGCCCGGTTGTTAACCGAAATGCCCGGTGTGTTCGCTGAACACGCCGGGCATTTCCGTGTCGTCGGACGCTTGCCGGGTAGGCGGGGCTAGCCCGCGTAGAGCTCCACGAAGTTCCGGAGGATCTTCATCGGTTCCGTGGCGGAGAACCGGCGGGCGTCCTCCATCAGCATTTCGGCCGATTCGGGCGGGAAGTAGCCGGCGTGGCGGTAGATGTCGATCCTGGTGACCAGTCCTTCCGCATCCAGCTCCGGGTGGAACTGGGTGGCGTACAGGTTGGTTTTAATCCGGAACATGTGCACGGGGCACGCGGCGGAACTCGCCAGAAGCACCGCATGGGATGGCAGAAGGGTGCAGGCTTCCTTGTGGCCGGTGAAGGCCGTAAAGGTCTCCGGCAGCCCGCGCAGGAGCGGATCCACCAGACCCTCGTCCGTCAGCTTGATGGTCACGCCGCCGAGGCCCTCGCCGTACGTCCGGTCGATCACGGCCCCCTGGTGCCGGCCGAGCGTGCCCACCCCGTAGCAGGCGCCGAGGAAGGGGAAGTCCTGGGCCACGATCCGGTCCAGCAGGGCGGCAAGCTCACGCTCCACCCGGTGCTGGACATCGCTTTTGTGCCCGGCGGGGTCGCTGGAGGTGAACGGGCTCCCGCCCACAATCACGCCGGAGTAGTCGGAGAGTTCCAAGTCCGGCAGCGGTCCCGCTTCCATCCGGATCCGCCTCAGCTGCGAGGGCTCAAGTCCGCCGTAGCGCAGGTAGGCCTCGTACTCGTTCTCGGCGGCGGCATCCTCGGCCCGGGAGGCGAGAAGCAGGAATGGTTTCACATACCAAGTCTGCACGGGCGGGACGCGCGGGCACCAGAGGCGCGCCCGCGCCCCGCCCGCGCGTCCGTCCCGCCGGTGCTGCTACTCGGCGGCAGCGTCCTCGATCAGCGCGATGACGGCGCCGGCAGAGACCGTCTCGCCGGCAGCGGCGGTCAGCCCGATCACGATTCCGGTGCGGTGCGCGGTGAGCGGCTGCTCCATCTTCATGGCCTCGAGCACAACCACAAGGTCGCCTTCGGTCACGAGGTCACCCTCGCCGACAGCCACCTTCACGATGGTGCCCTGCATGGGGGAGGTCAGCGCGTTGCCGCTGGCAGCCGCGACGGCGCCGCCGCTGCGGGAACGCTTCTTCGCCTTGGCCGGCTTGGCGCCGGCTGAGCCGCCGCCGGTGCCCAGCGACGCCGGGAGGACGACCTCCAGGCGTTTGCCGCCTACCTCGACGACGACGCGCTGGCGTTCGCCGGCGTCGGGCGCTTCAGCGTCCGTTCCGGTGGGGGTCCAGGCGGGGATGTCGTTGACGAAGGCCGTCTCGATCCAGCGGGTGTGGACCTTGAACGGACCCTCGGCCGGAGCGAAATCGGGGTTGCTGACGACGGCGAGGTCGAACGGAATGACGGTGGGGATGCCCTCCACCACCATCTCCTCGAGGGCGCGGCGGGACCGCTGCAAAGCCTGGGTGCGGGTGGCGCCGGTGACGATCAGCTTGGAAAGCATGGAGTCGAAGTTGCCGCTGATGACGTCGCCC
The DNA here is from genome assembly GCF_059816125.1 of Arthrobacter sp. 001422645. Classification (NCBI taxonomy): domain Bacteria; kingdom Bacillati; phylum Actinomycetota; class Actinomycetes; order Micrococcales; family Micrococcaceae; genus Arthrobacter; species Arthrobacter sp. 001422645. The sequence continues at coordinate 226,945 of NZ_JCBANT010000004.1, forward strand.
TGTTCCACGCCGGAGTCGATCCGCACACCGGGGCCGGTGGGGTTTGACAGCCGCGTGATGGTGCCGGGGGCGGGCATGAAGTTCCGGCCCGGATCCTCGCCGGTGATGCGGAACTCGATCGAGTGGCCGCGGACCTCGGGGTTCCCGTAGCCGAGCTCCTCGCCGCGGGCCAGCCGGAACTGTTCGCGGACGAGGTCGATTCCGGTGACTTCCTCGGACACGCAGTGCTCCACCTGGAGGCGGGTGTTGACCTCGAGGAAGGAGATGGTGCCGTCCTGGCCCACGAGGAACTCGCAGGTGCCGGCGCCAAGGTAGCCGGCTTCCTTGAGGATGGCCTTGGAGGATTCGTAGAGCCGGCGGTTCTGCTCCTCGGTGAGGAACGGGGCCGGGGCTTCCTCGACGAGTTTCTGGTTGCGGCGCTGCAGCGAGCAATCGCGGGTGGAGACCACCACCACGTTGCCGTGGGCGTCGGCGAGGCACTGGGTTTCGACGTGCCGCGGGGCGTCCAGGAAGCGCTCGATGAAGCACTCACCGCGGCCGAAGGCGGCGACGGCCTCACGGACGGCGGACTCGAACAGTTCGGGGATTTCCTCGCGGGTGCGGGCCACCTTGATGCCGCGTCCGCCGCCGCCGAAGGCCGCCTTGATGGCGACCGGCAGGCCGAACTTGTCAACGAATTCGAGGATTTCCTCGGCCGACTCCACCGGGTCGGCCGTGCCGGGAACCTGCGGCGCACCGACCTTCTCGGCGATGTGGCGGGCCTGGACTTTGTCGCCCAAGGCGGAGATCGCGGCGGGGGAGGGCCCGATCCAGGTGATGCCGGCCTCGATCACCTTGGCGGCGAACTCGGCGTTCTCGGCCAGGAAGCCGTAGCCGGGGTGGATGGCGTCGGCACCGGAGCGGTGGGCCACCTCGATCAGCTTGTCCATCACGAGGTACGACTCGGCGGCGGTGTTGCCGCCCAGCGCGTAGGCCTCGTCGGCGAGCCTGACGTGCAGGGCGTCGCGGTCCGGATCCGCATAGACCGCCACGGAGGCGATGCCCTCATCGCGTGCGGCCCGGATGATGCGCACCGCAATTTCGCCGCGGTTGGCGATCAGCACCTTGCTCAGGGGACGTGTGGCTGCGGCGGTGCCTTCTTGGGCTGATCGCTGCACGGGATTTGCGGATTGCTCCGAATTTGCTGACAAGGCGTCTCCTTCTTTCCTTCAGGGAGCCTAGCGCGGTTTTGTGGGTTCCGCCGATATTACTTGCGGATTCCGCGCGTAAAGCGCCCAGCCTTTGTAGGGTTGCTACAAAGGCTTGCGAATTAGCTCACTCCGCCCGCAATACCGCGGGATCTGCGGCGCCGGTGGTCCACAGTTCAGTGATGCCCACCTGCGCCTGGCCCAGCAGCCCTCGGAGGGTGGAAATGGACAGCCCGACGACGGCGTGCGGGTCGCCGTCGACCTTGCGGATGAAGGCCCCGCCGTAGCCGTCGATCGTGAACGAGCCGGCGCACTGCAGCGGTTCGCCCGTGGCGATGTAGGCGTCGATTTCCTCGGTGCTCATCTCCATAAAGTGGACCTCGGCGGAGGTGACGTGTCCGAGGGTTGCGCCGGAACCGGCGGTCCCGGACTCCCCGGGCTCTTCGGTGTCGCGGCAGTCGACGAGCCAGTGGCCCGTGTGCAGCACGCCCTTGCTGCCGCTCATCCGGAGCATCCGCTCCCGGGCGACGTCGGCCGTGTACGGCTTGCCGTGCGCCTCGCCGTCGAACTCGAACACCGAATCGCAGCCGATCACCAGCGCGCCGTCGGCGTCGGGCAGGGAGGCGACGGCCTCGGCCTTGGCCCGGGCCAGCAGCAGGGCGGTGTCGTGCGGATCCGTGACGCCGTAGCGGGCCTGGACGGCGTCCTCGTCGACATCGGAGACGAGGATCTCGTGCCGGATGCCGGCGTCGGTGAGCAGCTTGGTGCGGGCGGGGGACTGGGAGGCAAGAATGAGGCGGGTCACCGCTCCAGCCTAGTTCCTAGGGCTCCTCGCCGCGCCCTTTCTTGTCAGAGGTCGCTGGGAGAGTGGGTTCATGGACGGGAACCAGGGGCCGGAAGAACTCCGCAGCGTGCTGGCGATGTGCGGCCGCGCGCTTGAAGACGTTACTTTGCCCAAGAGCAACGTAGGACGGATTGAATTGTTGCGGCGGGTGAAGGAGCTGAGCTTCGCGTCGGCCACAGTCAAGACCCGACTTGAAGGTGGGTTAGTCCTTAGCCGTGTGCCGACGTCTCCGACCCATATGGGAAGCTCCCCCATGGCCTCCGACGCGGTTGACCGGCTTCTCTTGGCCGCCAATAATGTCATAGCCTTCCGGGACACTTGAGCTATGGACGGGACTCAGTCAACCGCGTGGGCTCTGGCAGAAGTGGCGTGTGACTACGCCTCTGCCGGCCTGGCGCTGGGCGGCGACGTGGCTGAGCTGAACGGTGCGCAATTGATTGCTGAAATCCGGGCCCTGGAAGACGCGAAATCCGCCCTGGCTGCCCGTCAGGCACGTTTGTCCGTCGCGTTCGATCTGCTGCAGCGCCGTGAACAGGCCGACGCCGGGAT